>JABWCA010000220.1 GCA_013359345.1 Ignavibacteriaceae bacterium | reverse complement strand
TCTTCTCTTCTTTTTCCATCCCCCAAGACTTGTGTATATCTCTGCCATTTCCACACCCCGGGTTACACTTACGAATTCCGCATCACGTAAGATCAATCTCTTCAATGGCTTATAGAGTCTTACTGCTAATATATAGTTGACCGGTTTCTCTCTTTCTTCAAGAAAAGTTAATATTTTGTCTGAAAAGAAGCCGCTGTCAGCTCTTAATAAGCCTACTTTCTTTCCTTCAAGTCTTTCCAGTGTGTTCTCAAAAAATGAAATGAAGTTGTTTGCCGTATTTGTATTTCCGCTCCTGAGCCAGAAGTTGACTACCTTTCTTTCCTCAGGGATCATCGCAAGTATCGGGTGATGTGAGTTCCTCCCTCGCTTTCTGTCTGAATAACCCTTCATGCTTCCTTGCTGGGTTCCGTATCTTTCCAGTACTGTACTATCCACATCCAGAGTTATGCTTTCTTTCTTCAGATTGCTGAAAAACCACTTGTTAAGCCTGGTGAAGACCTCTATATTTTTTGCCTCGGTAAACTTCCGGAAGTACCTTATGAAGCTCTTATGTCCGCCTATTTTTCTTACCCGCAATATACCACCAAGCAACTCGTCCCCACGGACTATCTCCAGATCACTGTATTTTACTGCTCCGCACCAGATTCCTGTCATGAATACTTCAATCAGTTCTTCAGGTTTATAACCCCGGTTTGATCCTTGTTCCGGTAAGCCTGCCTGGCTCAAAATCTCTCTGAAATTCATATTGTTGAGCAGTTTCTTCATGAGAATTGCCCCGCCGTGATTGGAGATTTTCTGATCTGTAAACGTTATTTTAAGTTCCAATTTCTTTCACCTGAAAAGTGCAACTTTTTTCCGCGTAAATTTAAGCATTTTTTTTGTATCTAACTCTTTCTCCCACAATACTTTAGTTGCCCTTTTTTCTAATGGCAGTCATTAGAAAATTTAGTTCTAATGACTTTTTTGGGATTATTGAATCGTCCTTAAAACAGCCACCGCTCACCCTCATAAAATTCCGCTCAGCAAGCTGAAAAACCACCCCTGTAATTGACAATTTGTTAACTTGGAACTCTTTGAGTGAATATATAGTTTTGGAAGTGAACTATTAGTCATTTTTTGAACAATTGGTCATTTGATGGAACAAGAGAATATAGGCAGAAAAGAGAGAGAGAAACTTTTTAAGCGCGCAGAAATTCTGAGTGCGGCGGAAGAGCTGTTTTTCCACAAGGGATTCACGGCAACTACTCTTGATGACATAGCTGTGAAGGCTGAGTTCGGTAAAGGAACCATTTACAATTATTTTGCAAACAAGGAAGAAATCTATCTCAGCATTGTTGAAGATTTCATTCATAAGTTCATTGAGATAGTTAATGAAGCTGATAAGGAATCTGAGTCCTTTAAGGAATTCATTGCAGCCTATATATCCCGTCTTTATTGTTTTTGTCACGATAACAGAGTGGGATACACACTATATGTGAGAGAATTTTCGGATATCAACATTGATACGGTGATTCATGATAAGTGCGCTTATTTTGACAGATATCCGCAGATGTTTCAGCCTTTTAAGAACCGTTTTGACAAAGCACAGAAAGAGGGAATAATAACAGACAGATTTGATATTGAGAGCATTGTGGTATTTGTTCAGCACTCAATATTTTCGAACCTGTATATATCAATTAACGGACGGAGACGGGGTGACTTTGACTGCAGACACGAGGCAGAACTTGCGGTCGAATTTATCTTAAACGGTATATTAAAAAAGTAGTTACGGAGATATAACACTGTGAAAAGAATTTTGATTGCGCTGGTACTGATAACATCTGTTGTTACAGCGCAGAATAGTAACGATACTTTGTATCTTGATCTCGGTAAGGCGGTTGAGATAGCATTAAAAAATAATAACGATCTGAAAATAGCCAGATATAATAAAGACATTGCTGATGAAAAAGTTGATGAAGCCTGGGGCGGAGCAGTTTATCCTGAAATTAAGGGAACTGTTAATTACCGCCGTGCTCTCAAAAAAGGAGTCTTCACCATTGAGGCTCCGGGGTTCAGCGGAACATTCCCGATAGGAACGGATAACACATTAACAAGTTCGCTCAGTATATATCAGAATATATTTTCTGCAGCAGTGTTCATTGGCGTGAGCGCCGCAGAAACATTTGCTCAGATGAGTGAAAAGGAACTTGAAGCGTCGAGAGATGCCGTAAAGTACAATGTGAAAAACGCTTATAACCTGGTGATGCTGGCTCAGGAAGTTGTGGAAGTAAACAAGGTGACTCTTGCGAATTCAGAAGAAAACCTGAAAAATGCGGAGGTGCTTTACAAACAGGGACTCGTATCAGAGTATGACCTCGTGAGAGCAAGGGTTCAGGTTCAGAATGCAATACCTGAGCTTGAGCAGGCAGAAAACGCTTACAAGACGGCAATGAGCACACTTAAGTATGTGCTTGGATTTGAGGATGGCGAAAAGATAGCTGTTACGGGCAGACTTGTGTATGAGGAAGCTGAATTCACTGATCTTGATTCTTATTTTGAGCACGTGATGAATAATAACCCGATGCTGCTACAGAGCATGCTTAACATTAAACTCCGAGACCAGGCTGCCTCGGCATACTTTGCTGATCATTTCCCCACTATAAATGCTTTCGGCTCATGGAATGTTGAAGCGCAGGAAAATGATTCAAGATCATTCCCAAGCTGGCGATACGTGAATTCCATAAATGTTGGGCTCGAGTTAAAAATTCCGATTTTCAACGGGTGGAGAACCACCTCAAAGATAAACCAGGCGCAGCTTGAATATAAAATTGCTCAGGAAACTCTCCTGAAAACAAAAAAAGGGCTGAGGAACAAGCTTGAAGAGACACTTCTGAAAATCAATAATCAGAAGGACAAAATAAAGGCTTACAGATCAGGCCTTGAGCAGGCTGAGCTTGCATACAATATCAGTAAAAAAAGATTCAGTGAAGGGCTTGCAACACAGCTCGAGATTGTTGATGCTTTGCTTGGAGTAAGCAGGGCTAAGTTTAATTACCTGAACGGCATATATGAATACAAATCTGCTATTGCCGCATTAGAACAGTTGTTAAGTAAAGAATTAAAGAATAATTAATTAAGGATTTTATAAAAATGTCAAAGATCCAGAATAAGATATTAATGATAATTGCGGTAACAGGTATGGCCTTAGGATTAAACGCCTGCAAGCCTGAAGACAGCAAAGCAGCTAAAGTTACCGATAAAAACTACACCACTGTAAGAGTGCAGAAGGTGGAATACAGTTCTTACACAGATTACATTGAACTGGTGGGAACAGTGAAACCGATTAAAACTGCAAAAATCAGCTCTGAAACAGGCGGAAAGATCAAGCAGTTTTATAAAGAAAAAGGTGCATACGTTAATCAGGGAGAAATAATTCTCGTGCTTGATAACGATGTTCTGAAATCACAGCTTGATGCGGCCAAAGCGGAGTATGATTTTGCAGAGATTAATTTCAATAAACAAAAGGCTGTTTATGAGCAGAATGTAGGAAGCGAATTCCAGTATCTGCAGGCAAAATATAACCGTGATGCAAGAAAAGCCGCTTATGAACTGATTAATAATCAGTATGAAAGAACTTTCATAAAAGCTCCTTTCAGCGGTTACATTGATGAAAAGAATTATGAAGTGGGAGAAGTTACAGGCCCCGGCGTTCCGGTGGTTACTCTTGTAAATCCCGGTTCACTTAAAATTACAACCGGTGTTCCTGAAAAATACCTGACCGATGTAAGAGTTGGTTCAAATGTTGTTGTGACATTCAAGGAGCTGCCCGATGTTAAGATAACCGGTTCAGTAAGCTTTGTTGCAAAAGCAATTTCTCCCGATAGCAGAACATTTGAAATTGAAGTAGTTATTCCTAACACAGGAAACGGAATTAAACCGGAGCAGAGTGCTAATATTAAAATCGTAAGACAGGTTTATGATAAGGTGCTTGTGGTTCCTGAAGAGATAATTAATCAGACCGATCTTGGTGAGGTTGTGTTTGTTGCAAGACAGAGTGATGATGTCACTGTTGCGGATATGAAAACTGTGAATATTGCCGGAAGAAGCGATAATAAGGCAGCCATCACTGCAGGTCTTGAAAGCGGTGATGAAGTTATTGTTGTCGGTTACCAGAATCTGGTTAACGGTGAAAAAGTTAAAGTCATAAAATAACCTGAGAGTTTTGTAATAATGAAGATAACTAATGTAGCTATTGATAACAGGACATCGATCTTTGTCCTTATAGTGATCATAGCGATTCTGGGACTTACGGCGTACGTTACGCTGCCGAGGGAGGCATCACCCGACGTGAATATTCCGCTGGTGATTGTTTCAACTCCATACTTTGGCGTTGCCCCTGAAGATATAGAATCGCTGGTGACAACACCTATTGAAAAAGAGATCAAATCAATTAATGAAGTAAAGAAGATCACATCTTCATCATTTGAAGGTTATTCACTTATCCAGGTGGAGTTTCAGTCGGGTTACAGCATAGACGAGGCTCTGCAGAAGATACGTGATAAGGTTGACAAGGCAAAGCCGGAACTGCCTGTTGATGCCGAGGAGCCCGAAGTTGTTGAGTTCAATATTTCCGAAATCCCGATTATCACTCTTAATCTCTCAGGGAACACGGGTCTGGCAAAGCTTAAGGATTTAGCCACTGACCTGAAGGATGAGATCGAGAAAATAAAGGGTGTGCTTGAAGTAAAGGTATCAGGCGGACTTGAAAGAGAAGTTAAAGTTGATATCGATTTTGCCAAGCTGCAATATTATAATGTCAGATTTGACGATGTTATTGACGCCATCAGGAATGAAAACAAAACCATTCCCGGCGGTACAATTGATGTGAATTCAAATTCCCTTCTGGTGAGAGTGCCTGGTGAGTTCAAAGATCCGCTTCTCATAGATAACCTTGTTGTTAAGACCAAAGAAGGTAAGCCGGTTTATGTTAAAGATATAGCAAGCCTCTCATACTCGTTCAAAGAGAGAACAACATTCTCAAGAAACAACGGAATTGAGGCTGTTTCACTTAACATATCAAAAAGTGTGGGTGAAAACATTATCAGGATAGCAGAAGACGTGCAGAAAGTTGTGAAGAAGAAGCAGCTTGAACTGCCTGCAACCATACAAATAAAGACTATAACAGATCAATCAAGAGATATAGAAAAACAGGTGATTGAACTTGAAAACAATATTTATACCGGTCTGTTCCTGGTTGTTGGTATTCTGTTTTTTGCTCTCGGTCTCAGGAATGCATTTTTTGTATCGATATCAGTTCCTCTCAGCATGCTGATCACTTTCTTCATACTCCAGATGATTGGCATAACACTCAATTTTGTAGTATTGTTCGGGCTGGTGCTTGCGCTGGGTATGCTTGTTGATAATGCAATTGTGGTTATAGAGAATATTCAGAACTATCTTGAGGCAGGGTATTCAAGGTTGGAAGCAGCTAAATTAGCCACAGCAGAAGTTGCATGGCCCATAACTTCATCAACTCTTACAACTGTTGCAGCATTTTTACCTCTTCTTTTCTGGCCAGGAGTTGTTGGTGATTTCATGAAGTATATACCGGTAACGGTAATTGCATCGCTGAGTGCATCATTATTTGTGGCACTTCTGATTAACCCGGTTATAGCGGCTTCGTTCATGAAGCTTGAAAATCATGACCCGGCTACAAAGCCAAAAACAATAGGTCAGTTTATTTCTTACCCCTTTAATATGGCGACATACTACTTTGTTGAAGTTCTGCTCCCCAAAACCCTCAGAGTTTATGAAAACTTTCTGAGATGGGCTCTTGGCCCCATAAGGAAGAAGGGAAGCCCGATAGCAAAAAGGAACTGGCTGGGTATTCTGGCATTTTTCGGGATGTTTTTCCTTGAAGGACTTCTTGTTCAGTTTGTCCCCATCTGGGCAGAAATTCTGATCACAATTGGTTTAGGCACAATCGTTGTCCTGATTTTTTCAAACATCAGAATGAGATTTGTTTTCGGAGCATTTATTTCACTCTACTTCCTTACTCAGCTTTACGGTGCTCTGGGTCATGGAGTGGAATTTTTTCCGGATGTTCAGCCTCAGCGTATTTATATTACTATCGAGACACCTACAGGCACCGGAATTGAGACAACTAATCAGCGGATCCTTGAAATTGAGAAGCGTATACTTGATGCTAAAATTCCTGATATACGGGAGATGCTGGCTATTGCCGGAGCCTCAAACAATCCTTTTGACGCGGGATCATCAACCCCCAATAAAGGAACCATAACTATTGAATTTATTGACTATGAAATCAGGAAACAGGATTCAAAATTAACCACAGATCAGATACGTGATCTTATCGATGACATTCCCGGTACGAAGGTAATCATCAATAAAGAGGGTGCAGGCCCCCCGGTAGGTAAACCGGTCAATATCGAAATAAGCGGTGAAAATCTTAAAGAACTCGGAAATCTGGCGGCTCTTGTTAAAGAAGAGATAAAAGATGTTCCGGGTCTGGTTGATCTTGACGATGATTATGATGACGGTAAACCTGAAGTACGGGTAGTTGTTGACCGTGAA
>JABWCA010000219.1 GCA_013359345.1 Ignavibacteriaceae bacterium | reverse complement strand
ATGTTTATGCTGCCCAATCATACAATCTCCGCCGGGGCGGACAATCATCCAATTCGGGTCAATCATTTCTTAAAGCAGCCCCGGGCCGCTGCATAGTACGCGCAGAATGAGAGACGAAAAATAATTTGACTGAAAATTCATAATTCCTTATATTTGTAATCTGTATCTTAAAAAAAGACCGGCATCATATGAGCTACGATTTCAAGATTTTTTCCGGCAGGTCAAACAGACCGCTCGCCGAGAAGATAGTAAATTACATTGCCCGCAAGTTAGATATAGATAAAAAACTGGGCCAGCTTGAAATCAAGCAGTTTAGTGATGGTGAACTTTGGGTTAAATACGGCGAGAATATCAGAGGTTCTGATGTTTATCTCATCCAGTCAACTATTCCCCCTGCCGAAAATCTGGTAGAACTTCTGATAATGATTGACGCTGCAAGGAGAGCCTCAGCCAAACGCATCACTGCCGTTATTCCTTATTTCGGGTATGCAAGGCAGGATCGTAAAGATCAGCCCAGGGTTTCAATAACTGCTAAACTTGTTGCCAATTTAATCACTGAGGCAGGTGCCGACAGGGTCATCACGATGGACCTTCACACCCCTCAGATACAGGGATTTTTCGATATACCGTTTGACCATCTTTACGGCTCTATCATTTTTGTGAATGCCTTATCCAAATTAAGCGATAATCTGGTGGTGGCTTCTCCTGATGTGGGCGGTATCAAGATGGCAAGGTCATATGCGAAAAAGCTGAACGCCGGACTGGCGGTAAGTGATAAGAGAAGACCCAGGCCCAATGTTGCCGAGATTGTTAATATCATCGGTGAGGTTGATGGCAAGGATGTGCTTCTGGTTGATGATATTATAGATACGGCCGGCACGTTTGCAAATACTGTAAAGGCACTCAAGGCAAACGGCGCACTGAGAATTTACGCTGCGGTTACACATCCCATTCTTTCGGGTCCTGCAATTGAGCGTATTCTCGGCTCAGACATTGAAAAATTATTTGTGCTTGACACCATTGGTCTTGACGAGCACAAACAGATTGAAAAAATAGAAGTGTTAAGTGCTTCGGAAGTTTTTGCCGAGGCTATACTGAGAATTAATAAACATGAATCTATTAGTTCTCTTTTTGATTTAGATAAAAATAATTAAGTCCGTTTTGGAGTAATAAAGATGAACGTTAAACAAGTTGAAGCCGCGGTCAGACAGGGCTTTGGTAAAGCTTACCGCAACTCACTGAAGGCACAAAGCAAAGTTCCCGGCGTATTATATTCGGGCCATATTGATCCTGTTGCTATTGAGGTGACTGAATACGATATCAACCAGCTGGTTTTCACCGCACAGAAATACACTGTTAAATTACAGCTGAACGACAAAAGAGAATTTGACTGCATTGTTAAAGATGTACAGTTTGACCCTGTAACCGACAAAGTGATCCACTTTGATCTTCAGGCTTTAACTTCAGGCGAAAAAATCTCTCTTGAAGTTCCGGTTCTCTTAACCGGCCAGGCAGTTGGTGTAAGAGAGGGCGGACAGCTCGTGGAAACACTTCACAAACTTCATATTGAATGTCTGCCCAGCCAGATTCCTTCAAACATTGAAGTTGATGTGACAAATCTTAAATTAGGAAAATCAATCACCGTTGCTGATCTTCCTGCCAGAGACTATAAAATTCTCAATCCCGCTGATGCAGTGATCTGCTCAGTGGCTGTGCCGAGAGGCGTTGAACTCTCAGCCGAAGGCGAAGAAGAGATTAAAGAGCCTGAGGTTATCAGCAAGGGTAAAGATAAAGAAGAAGATTAATCTTGAGAATCATTGTTGGCTTAGGAAATCCGGGTCCGGAATACGAACAGACAAGGCACAATGCCGGATTTATGTTTCTGGATTACTTTGCCGAAGCTCAATCTCTCCGGTTTAAGGAGACTATTGGCAATTTCAGCTTTGCGAGGGGCATTTTACACGGTGCCCCTTACCTTTTAATAAAGCCCCATACCTTTATGAATAATTCAGGGTATGTGGTTTCCCGCGTTTTATTGAAGAATCAGGTTGACCCCAAAGACATGATGCTCATTTACGATGACCTTAATCTTGAGATCGGAAAAATCAAACTCAAGGCAAAAGGCAGCGACGGAGGGCACAACGGCATCGCGTCGGTTATACAGGCAATCAAGACTGAAGACTTTCCCAGAATAAGAATTGGCATCGGTAACAGATTTGAGGCCGGAAAGATGGCTGATTTCGTTCTTTCCCGCTTTACCGAACCTGAACTTAAAGAGATTAATGAATCATACAGGTTTATAAAAGAACTTACCAGAGGATTTATTAAATCAGGAGTAAAGGGAGTACTCGATCTTCACAGTACTCTGTCGTCTACAAAATCGAAAGCGAACAAATCAGAAAATACAGATAAATCGGAGTAATATACCAAATGAATCCTGTCATCTACGTCATTCCCCTGTTTGGCGTACTTGCTCTTTTATTTACTTATATCAGGGCATCCTGGATAAGTAAACAGGAAGTCGGTACGGATAAAATGAGGAAGATTTCCGAATATATTTCGGAAGGTGCAATGGCTTTTCTTAAAGCCGAATACAGAGTATTAGCAGTCTTTGTAGTGTGTGTGGCTGTTATTCTCGCTTTTGCTTCCCAGACAGAAGATACCCACCCGCTTGTGGCGGTATCATTTGTAATTGGTGCGTTCAGTTCTGCTTTTGCCGGTTTTATTGGCATGAAAGTGGCAACAAAAGCTAATGTAAGAACAACTAACGCCGCAAGAAAATCACTCGGCGACGCTCTCCAGGTTGCTTTCACAGGCGGCTCGGTTATGGGGCTGGGAGTTGTAGGTCTTGGCGTATTAGGCCTTGGTCTCCTTTTCGCAATCTACCTTAACTTCTTCGGGGTTATTCCCGGGATCGTTCACGGCGATAAGGTTCCTTATGATATTCACCTTGTTCACAAAGTTATCAACGTTCTTACCGGATTTTCATTCGGTGCTTCGTCTATTGCACTCTTTGCGAGAGTCGGCGGTGGAATTTATACTAAAGCAGCAGACGTGGGCGCAGATCTTGTAGGAAAAGTTGAAGCCGGAATTCCGGAAGATCATCCTCTTAACCCCGCAACAATTGCGGATAACGTCGGAGATAACGTTGGCGACGTTGCAGGTATGGGTGCCGATCTTTTTGAATCATACATTGGTGCAATTATCGGTACCATGGTTCTTGGCGCAATATTCATTCAGGTTCCTGAATTTAAAGATTATATCGGTGGATTCGGTGCGGTTGTGCTGCCTCTGGCAATAGCCTCAATCGGTATCGTGATGTCAATAATCGGCACATTTTTCGTTAAAGTTAAAGAAGGCGGAAATCCACAGAAGGCACTCAACACGGGTGAACTGGTCTCATCAGTGCTTACAATTATTGCTATGTACTTCCTGATCCAGTATTTCCTTCCTGCTTCATGGCAGTTCCATGACGTTCTTTACAATACCGACAGAACTATAACCTCACTGGGCGTATTCATAGCCACAGCGGTTGGTCTCACGGCCGGAGTTCTTATCGGTTTTATAACTGAGTTTTTCACCGGAACAGGTACAAAGCCGGTTAAAATGATTGCAAAGCAGTCAGTAACCGGTTCGGCAACAAATATTATCTCAGGGCTCAGCGTGGGTATGATCTCAACTGCTCTCCCGATAGTGGTGATTGCCGCATCAATAATAATTTCATTTGAACTTGCCGGTCTTTACGGTATAGCCATTTCAGCCGTTGGTATGCTTTCAAATCTGGGTATCCAGCTTGCAGTTGACGCCTACGGACCGATCTCGGATAATGCCGGCGGCATTGCTGAAATGTCAGAGCTTCCTAAAGATGTGCGTGCAAAAACCGATAAGCTTGATGCAGTTGGTAACACAACCGCAGCTATCGGAAAAGGATTTGCCATTGGGTCTGCAGCGCTCACAGCTCTTGCGCTTTTTGGTGCATTTATGGAAGCTTCAGATCTCAAACAGATTGATATTTCGAAAGCCGGAGTTATGGCAGGTCTTTTTGTGGGCGCCATGGTTCCGTTCCTCTTCTCAGCTCTTGCAATGCAGGCAGTGGGAAGAGCAGCAATGTCTATGATCACTGAAGTGAGAAGACAGTTCAACTCCATCCCTGAACTCAAAGCAGCTCTGGCTGTCATGAAGAAAAACGAAGGGAAAGAGAGAGAAGACTGGTCAAAAGAAGACGTAACAGTATTTGAAAGCGCCGAAGGTAAAGCTGAATATGGTAAATGCGTTGAGATATCAACCGCAGCGGCAATCAGAGAAATGGTTCTGCCCGGTATTCTGGCTGTTACGTTCCCGGTACTCATTGGCTTCTTTGGCGGCAAGGAAATGCTCGGCGGGCTTCTGGCAGGTGTAACAGTGAGCGGCGTGCTCATGGCTATCTTCCAGTCGAATGCCGGCGGTGCATGGGATAATGCCAAGAAGATGTTTGAAGAAGGTGTTGAAGTTGACGGCAAGATGTATAAAAAAGGATCAGACGCTCACAAAGCAGCAGTTGTTGGCGATACTGTGGGTGATCCGTTTAAGGATACATCAGGTCCCTCGCTTAACATTCTCATTAAGCTTATGTCAATTGTAGCGGTTGTTTTAGCTCCGCTCATTAAGTAAAAAATTATGCGGGGTTTGTAAAAAAAGGAAATCAGTTTTTGAGTTCGCCTGAAATTGATTAACTTTAAAGTCCGGATTTTATAAATCCCGCAAAAGTTCTTTGATAGATAAATACATTTAATTAACCCTACCCCTCTCAATGGGGTCAAACTAACTGTCCGAAGGGAGGTTAAATTGAGAAAAAATCATTATGAAACCGCAATAATCATAAATGCGGCTTTAGATGATGAGCAGATTGAATCGATACTTACGCGTATTCAGGATAGAATAACGACGAATGGCGGAGTGATTGATGAAACTGAAAAGTGGGGCAGAAAACGCCTTGCTTACATGATAGACAAACATCGTGTCGGATTTTACATAATCTACAGATTTGAAGCACCATCTACACTTATCTCCGATCTTGAGAGATTTCTCAGATTAGACGAGTCCATTTTACGCTTCCTTACAATCAAACTGGAAAAATTCGCTATAGAATATTTCTCACAGAGAAAAGTTATGTCTGAACAGCAGACAGAAACAGCTCCGGTTGAGGAAGCAGCAGCTCCTGTTGAAGAGGCCCCGAAAGCCGCTGAAGCACCGGCAGCCGCCGAAGAAGAAAACACGACTAATTAAAAGTTCTGAAGGAGAGAGGTAATGGCTGAACTGAAAATGCCCGAGATAAATTATGTGATTATTGCAGGAAATCTGGTGAAAGACCCTGTCTTCCGTCAGACAAACAGTGGTACTCCGGTAGTCAACTTTACAATTGCATCAAACAGAAAGTTCAGGGATAGTTCTAATCTCTGGCAGGAAGATGTGTGCTTTGTGGGAGTTGTAGCATGGAACAAGCTGGCTGAAAGCTGCAAAGATCGCGTAAGGAAGGGAACAGCCGTGTTAGTTGACGGTGAGCTGCAGTCAAGAACCTGGAAAGGTGAAGACGGAGCAACAAGAAGCATCGTTGAAATTAAAGCAAGAAGAATCCAGTTTCTGAACAAGAAGTTCAAGAACTCTGGTGAAGAGGAAGTCGAAGAAGTCATCTCCGATTACGAAGAAGAAACGCCGGCTTATACAGATGATTCGTTTGATAAGTTTTTATCACCCGAAGAATCAAACCTCATTAAGAATTCTAATAACTTTAAACAATAAGGATTTTGCCAGATTATGTTAAAATCAACAAAAGTATGTAGAATTACCCAGATGGGTATTAAATACATCGATTACAAAGACGTAAAGCTTTTACAAAAATTCATTACAGAGCAAGGCAAGATAATTCCCAGAAGAATTACCGGTACAAGCGCCAAAAATCATCGCGAGCTCACTATGGCAATCAAGAGAGCCAGACAGATGGCACTTCTGCCTTATGTTGCTGACGCAGTTAAATAATCAGGAAGGAGAGTTTCATGAAAGTTATCTTAAGACAGAATATTGACTCTCTGGGTAAAGTGGGTGACGTTGTTAACGTGAGTGAAGGTTATGCATTAAATTACCTCATTCCCAAAAAATATGCTTATGCAGCCCTTAAAGGGAACGTTACCGCTTTAGAAGAGGAAAAAAGATTAATCGAGAAGAAGAGACAGAAAGAAGTTAAGGCTGCTCAGGAAATCGCTTCAAAACTCAGCGATGTAAGAGTTTCTCTTACCGTTCAGGTTGGCGAGGATGACAGACTTTTTGGTTCGGTCACTTCTCAGATGATTGCGGACGCACTTACCGAAAAAGGTTTTGATCTTGATAAGAGAAAAATCGAACTCGATGAGCCCATCAAAACACTCGGCATCTATGATGTGAACGTAAGACTTCACGCTCAGGTTGCTGCTCCCATAAAAGTATGGGTAGTTAAAGAGTAGTTTAATTCCCGCTCTTATTTTTAAGCCGCCCTGCGTAACTGCAGTGCGGCTTTTCTTTTAAACAGGAAAACAGGAAACAGGAAACAGGAAAACAGGAAGCAGGATACAGGAAAGCAGGACACAGGAAGCAGGAC
>JABWCA010000218.1 GCA_013359345.1 Ignavibacteriaceae bacterium | reverse complement strand
CCGTGTGACTGAACACCCGATTATAAACATTTTTTTCCTGGTTTGGGTTATACTGGAGAATAATGATTAAATTTGATGTTCGCATTTTTTGAATTCAGTCAGGAAAAGATCGGAACCGTAACACGGAAACAGTGATGTCAGATAAAAGAAAAGTCAGAGAACAGAAGATAGTAGTTAAAGGTGCCAGAGAGAATAACCTTAAAAACATAGATGTTGAAATCCCCGCGGGAAAACTTGTTGTGGTAACGGGGGTGAGCGGAAGCGGTAAATCATCCCTGGTTTTTGATACAATATATGCCGAGGGACAGAGAAGATATGTTGAAAGCCTTTCCTCTTATGCCCGTCAGTTTCTTGAAAGAATAGATAAGCCCGATGTTGATCTTATAACGGGCATCTCACCTGCAGTATCAATAGAGCAGAAAACCGTTTCCAGAAACACCCGCTCAACAGTGGGCACCACAACCGAAGTTTATGATTATCTGCGGCTCCTTTATGCGCGGATAGGCAAAACTCACTGCTTCTCATGCGGAAAAATAGTGGAAAAAGCTTCAACCGGAACGGTCTGTGATTATCTTGAAAGTCTTGAGGAAGGAATAAGAACCTACCTCGGCTTCCCTATTCACAAGCATGAGGGAAGAAGCATCACCGAAGAGGTTGAGCTCGTAAGAAAGAGGGGCTTTTTCAGACTCTTCTTCAATAATACACTGCATGATCTCAATGATGATGTCACGCTCCCCGATACCAAGGAGAATGTGTATGTTGTGATCGAAAGATTTAAGGTGCAGCAGGGGAAGGTGAGGGAAAAGCTGGCGGATTCTATTGAAGTGGCGTTCAAGGAAGGGGAAAACAGGGTCTGCGTGATACTTGCAGATTCGGGTGAAACCAAAGAGTTTAATAAATTTTATGAATGCTGCGGAATCAGATACGAAGAGCCCGAGCCAAGGTTTTTCTCATTCAATAATCCGTTTGGTGCCTGCCCGGTTTGCCAGGGGTTCAGCAAAACCTACGGATTTGATCTTGAAAACATCGTGCCCGATCCCCGGCTTTCGATACTTGAGGGGGCAATCCATCCCTGGAGAACACCCAAATTTGAGCATCACACCAGCCAGCTTGTAAGAATCGCAAAAAAATACAGGATTCCGGTTGATGTCCCTTTCGAAAAACTCACCGATGACCAGATACTTATTATAAGGAAAGGTGCCGATAATTACATCGGGATTGACCGCTTCTTTGAGGAGCTTGAACAGCAGACCTATAAAATGCACATCAGAATATACCTGAGCAAATACAGGGGATATACTACCTGTAATGCCTGCAAGGGTACAAGGCTCAGGCGCGAGGCGCTCCAGGTGAAAATTGACGGACTTTCGATTGCCGATCTCGTGAAGCTCCCGATTAACAAGGCGCTGAAATTCTTTGAGGATCTGAACCTCACAGAATACGAAAACATGATTGCCGAGCGGATTCTTAAGGAAATAATTAAAAGGCTCACCTTCCTGAATGATGTGGGCCTCAGCTACCTGACACTCGACCGGCTCAGCTCAACCCTCTCAGGAGGTGAGTCACAACGGATAAACCTTGCAACGGCGCTCGGTTCCGCACTTGTGGGCACACTTTACGTGCTTGATGAACCCTCAATAGGTCTTCACCCGCGGGATAACACCAAGCTGATAAAAATCCTGAAGAACCTCAGGGATATAGGCAACTCTGTGCTTGTTGTTGAGCATGATTCAGATATGATGAAAAATGCAGACATGATAATTGATATTGGCCCACATGCGGGAGTGAACGGCGGAAGCATTGTTGCGCAGGGAAATTATGATGAGATAACCGGCAATCCCGAATCACTGACGGGGCAATACCTCAGCGGCAAAAAGAAGATCCCTGTATTTAAATCATCAGATAACATGATTCTTCTCAGGGAACTGAGCAATATCAGGATCATAGGCGCACGGGAAAACAACCTCAAAAACATTGATGTTGAAATCCCCCTCAATAAATTTGTTGTGATCACGGGAGTGAGCGGATCGGGAAAAAGCACCCTTGTGCACGATGTTCTCTATGGCACAATAGCCAAAAAGATGGGATTCAATATTGAAAAGGTGGGCAAGGCTGATTATGTACTGGGAGCTGACATGATTGATGAGATTGAGATAGTTGATCAGACCCCGATCGGGAAATCACCCCGCTCAAACCCGATAAGCTATATCAAGACTTTTGATCATATCCGCGATGTTTTTGCCAATACCCCCCAGGCAAAGATGAAGAACCATAAACCGGGATTTTTCTCATTCAACGTTCCCGGCGGAAGGTGTGAAACCTGTCAGGGCGACGGATTCATAAAAGTTGAAATGCAGTTCCTTGCGGATATCTACCTTGAATGCGATGACTGCAAGGGCACACGCTATAAAAAGGAAGTGCGCGAGATAACTTTCAGGGGCAAAAACCTTGTTGAGGTGCTTAAGATGACAGTGGCCGAGGCAATAGAGTTTTTCAAGGGATATGAAAAGATTCTTAAAGGCCTGAGAGCCCTTTCTGCTGTCGGACTTGATTACCTGCAGCTTGGCCAGCCTTCAAACACCCTCTCGGGCGGTGAGGCGCAGAGAGTGAAACTGGCTAATTATATCTCTCAGCAGAGCGAAAAGAAACACACTCTCTTTATTTTTGATGAGCCGACAACGGGTCTGCACTTTGACGATATCGCCAAGCTGATTCAGAGTTTTTACAAGCTGATAGAAACAGGCAACTCTGTGGTGATCATTGAGCATAACCTTGATGTTATAGCACGCGCTGATCATATAATAGACCTCGGCCCTGAAGCTGGTGACGATGGCGGTGAGGTTGTAATTACCGGAACCCCTCAGGAAGTTGCAGCGTGTGAAAAGTCATGGACCGGCAGATATCTGAAGGAAATGCCTGAGTTGATGTGAGAGGGTGGTGAGAGATAAACAGCAGGGTTATAAACTCCGTGCATCGGATAAAAATCTGCCGTTTCATTACTATTAAAAAATCAAAAGATTGAAAGAGAGGAAGGTTACGGAGCCTCCTCTAAACCGCATCATTTTTATCTGAGAGAGGGGCATCTCTTTTGATTTCAGCCGTTTTCCCGCGCCTGTATTCAACCGCCGCCGATATAATTAAGCCCGCCCCCGCAGCAAGATCAACCAGATTCCACCCATCGCGACCAAGGGCAATCTTAACAAAGGGCTGAAAGAGTAATGCCAGCCCCGCATAAATAATAGCCTCAGTCTGCTTTTTGTCATTATAAGCACTGTAAGCAAGAAATCCGAATCCGGCAAATGCCGCCAGCCTCACAAACTGATAATACCAGTAAGGCATGTCCAACAGGCATAATAGCAGAAGCACTGCCAGAATAAGTTTAATTTTGATTCCCATATCAGTTTATCTCCCCGAAATTGATTTGTTATTAATATCTGCTTAGTTTACAGCCTCACACATAATGCTTTGAGTAATCAGCAACCACAATTTTGCATGAAGGGCATTTCCATGATTTAAGGAAGGGGGTTTTCAGTCCCATCCCCATCGAGTTATCAAGGGCTTTTACTTTTATGCGGCTCTTCCATGACTCTGCTTCTTCCTTACTGTAATAATATATTCCCCGTTCACTGTAGATGAGTCCTTTTTGCATCTGCGATGAGCAGCGCGGGCAGCTTACAGTTTCATGATAACATGAAGAAAGCGGTTCTTTCACATAATTTTTATAGTAGGATTTTGAATATTTGAATAGCAGGAAGATCGTGACTCCGGTAACTGCAATTATGCCGGAAATCAGAATTGTAAGAATCAGCGGGTCCATTTTTCTCTCTCAAAAAAAGGATAAAGTTCAACTTTAAAGTAATGAAAATCCTGTCAGGATTATAATGCCGGGTTCTGTTTTTTCCTTAAATCTGACTCGGTTAAAATATTCTCAGTGAGCAGCAGAATTTCAGTGACACGTGCATTTCAGCACGCCTGATTTCGCCTTATCAAATGCTTCCTTTCCCTCCTTATATGCATACCATGCGATACCAAGGGAGCCAAGCGAATCAATAAACCCGAAACCCGTAAGCTCAAACACCAGCGATGAAAACAGGAGTATTGCAGAAAGATAAAAACAGGTTTTTGTGCATGAGGCGTCTGCTATCAGAGCATCAGATTTCATCAGTTCCCCCGTGATTCTTTTTGCGTTCATGAGGAGAAACATCAGAACTAGTGAGATAACGGAGATGATAATTCCCGGAATACCCGATTCGGGTGTGTGACCCATGATTATATTATACAGAGACCCGGCAGTAAGACCGGCAGCTAAAAGATAAAAGCCGGTTCCCGTGATTCTGAGGGCTGTGCGTTCAAATCCATCCCGCTGTGCCGCGGGCATTTCACGCGAGCGGTAAAGGAGATGCGCCACCCCGATTCCGGAGAGAACTTCGACAAAACTGTCCAGTCCGAACCCGAAAAGAGAGAGAGTTTCTTCTCCCGCACCGAACCAGACTGAAACAATACCTTCGGCAACGTTGTAGAAGACAGTAAACAGGACAAGTAAAGCAGCGACATTAAACAGCGCTCTGCCCTGCTTTTTTTCAAGATATCGGTTCAGAAAGGAACCTGAGGGTAAATTAAAAGTCAATACTGACATCTGACGACATATTTAATTTGTAAAACCTTTTATCGTAAATTTAAAGAAATTAATTTAGAATAACGGAATATCGATATTTATTTATACTTTCAACGAACGAGGAAAGAAATGAAGAAGCATTTCATAACGGCAGCGGCTCTGGTGGTTCTGTTTGCCGTTTCAATAACCGCCCAGACAGGCACAGTAAAGATATCGCCGGTTGCGCCTGTGCCCGGGGGTTCAGTTACAGTCAGTTACACACCTGAAGCCGGAAGGATGAAGGGCGCTGAGCTTTATATGCGTCTGTTCACCTACCGGAAGGATGATGTAAGAGCTGATGAAGTCATCCTTAAATCAGAAAACGGTTCAATGACGGGATCAATAAAAATACCCGCAGACGCCATGGCAGCCGTTCTTGTTTTTACAGATCTGAAAGAAACCGATAACAATAAGGGAGAAGGGTACACAGTCAGCCTGTACACAAATGACGGAAAGATACTCCCCGGCAGCCGTGCTTCACTGGCTGAATTTCTCAGGGGATACGGTTATATGGCCGATCTGGAGTTTAAGAACTCGGTTATTTATGATCTTTACAAGGCAGAGTTCAAAGATAACCCCGGTCTGAAACTGACTTATTATCCCGTTTATGCAAGACTGCTCAGAAGGGTTGAGGCCGAAAACTATAAGACTATGATCATGGCAGATCTTCAGCCGGTGCTTGATAAAAAAGAGAAAACCGAAGCTGATCTTGAATTGCTCGTGAAGTCACTGCCTCCCGGTACAAATGATTCGCTCTCAAAGGCGCTTACAAAAGAACTTATATCGGGTTATCCGAAAAATCCTTTTGCTCTTGAAGTGGAAATGAATACCATCTCGGGCGAAAAGGATCTCGAAAAAAGGCTTGAGATGCTGAATAAATTTGCTGAAGCGAATCCGGGAAACGGAAGCCTTGATGCAATGGCATCGGGATTGATAGGCGCAGCGGTCAGAAACAAGGAATACGATAAAATTCAGAGTCTGATTGACCGCCTGAAAGTTAAACCCGCAACGTTTATCTATTACAGAATTGCCGACAGATATTATCAGGATAAAAAAGATTCGGCCGGAGCGCTTGAATGGGCTGAAAAGGGAATCAGATACTCAGATATGCTTCTTTCCGATCTGACCAAAGGCAAACCGGATGAATCGACCCCATCAATGTATAAGGCATCGCTGCTGAATGACAGAGCTCTGGTTCTGGGGCTTAAAGCCGATTATCTGAAGAAAATGAACAAATCTGCCGAGGCGCTCGCCGTCATGGATGAGGTTTACATGATCACTGCAGAAAAAGACTATGAACTTATCAATAAATATGTTGAGCTCCTTATTAAAACCGGCAACTCAGAAAAAGCATACACCGTGATTATGGAAAATGCTCCGCAGGGTTATGCAAATGATTACACCTACGATATGTTCAAAGCTGTATTTACCAAGGTTAAAGGCTCTTCTGATAATCCCGATCAGGTTATATCCTCACTGAAAGCACAGGCTCATGATAACAAGCTCGCTAAATTCAAAAAGAGACTGGTGAATTACAAAGCTCCCGAGTTTGAATTATATGACCTCGATGGCAAGCTTGTAAAACTTTCAGACTACAAAGGCAAATATGTGGTTGTCGATTTCTGGGCCACATGGTGCGGACCCTGTCTGGCATCATTCCCGGGAATGCAGAAAACGATTGAATCATTCAAGGGCAATGACGAGGTTGCATTCCTTTTCCTGAACACATGGGAAAACAAGGAAGACAAGAAGCAGAACGCAATTGATTTCATAGCCAAAAACCAGTATCCTTTTCATGTTCTGATGGATGACAAGGATAAGGTGGTCACCCAGTTTGAGGTATCGGGAATTCCCACAAAGTTCTTTCTTGATAAAAACGGAAACGTCAGGCTGAAGGAAGTCGGTTTCTCAGGTGACACAGAAGGAATGCCTGAAGAAATTCAGATGATTATCAATCTGCTGAAAGAGAATATATAGGT
>JABWCA010000217.1 GCA_013359345.1 Ignavibacteriaceae bacterium | reverse complement strand
AAGAGGCAGTTAAATCAGCTGATCTGATCAGTTGCGGAGCTTAACCGAGATTATTTTATCTCCCTGCCCTGTTCCGGATACTGAGCCAAAACCGCTTACAACTTCACCGAAAATAGTGTAATTCCAGTTAAGATGAGGGTAATTACCCGTTGTAACAAACCACTGAGATCCTTCGGTGTCTTTGCCTGCGCTTGCCATTCCCATCATCATTGGTTTATAATGAAGCGGGGAAAATTCAGAGATAATATCATAACCGGGTCCGCCCCATCCCGAACCGGAAGGGTCGCCGCCCTGAATCACAAATCCGGGCACCACTCTGTGAAAATTCAGATTATTGAAATAGGAGGTCAGGGCAAGATAGATAAAATTACCTGCTGAAAGCGGAGCGAACTGAGGCAGGAGGTTAACCGTGAAAATGCCTGCCGTTGTAGTTATCTCTGCCGTTGAATACTGAAATGCGGAGTTATAGATCAACTCAAACAGCGCATTGTTTTTTGTGCCATCCTGAACGCCGGCAAGTGATCTTACAGAGCTGATCACACTTGTTGAGTAAATCTCTTTTAACTTTTCAACGAGGCTGTCACCTGTCATGCCTGCCAGAGTGAGATATGCCGCAAAAGTTTCGTAAAAATCAGGGTTGTTTACCTGATTGTTGCTCGCAGCTATCAGTATTTCAGAGATTTTTGCAGAATTTGTTTTTGCATATGCAGAATCAATTCCTGCGGCAACCGTTCCTGAAATATACGGCAGGGGAGAATCAAGGAGGCTGAAAATAAGATCTGCAAAGTCAGTTCCGGTTTTCCGGTCATTGTTAAGTTTCAAAACTGCTTCTGTAATCGCAATTTTGCCTGCAGGCGATTCGCTGTCATACAGAGCAATCAGTTTTTTGATATTCTCAGGAGATGAATAATCTTTGCCTGAGATAATACTTGCGAGTGATGTAACAGAGACCGAATCACGGTACTTTTTGAAGAGGTTAGGGGCGTTTTGAGGGAACAGGGTCATCATGCTTTCAAGCAAAGCGCCTTTTAAGACAGGATCTGACTCCGGCTTATCAAGAAATGCCTGATATATTGCTGATGCTGCTGCCGATGTCAGAGAATCTGCAAACCTCAGATTTTTAAGATTCACGGCAGCGTGAAGTGCAACGGTTCTGTTGTCTGATTTAAGAAATTCGGCGTAAATTTTTACTTTCTGATCACCGTCAAACATGCTGTTTGAAATGGCTGATATCCCGTTGATCTTAATCTCAAACCAGGGTGTGCTTAATAATGCAAGCATCAGGGATTCAGTTACGGGAAACGATTTGAGTTTCACATAACAGCCAAGTGTGTACTGAGACAGCATAAGATTCCACTCATCTGACTGCGGGGGCGGAATGATATACTGCTGCAAAAAGTATTCATCTTCCGGACGCGGACCTGTTCTGAAAAGCACCATCATTGCGTAAGCTTTCAGTTTTACGTCAACGCCCGTGCCGGTAAGTATCCTGATAAGTGTGTTTCTTACCTCGGGGCTTGTTATCTTTCTGAGATGAAAGTTTAACAGAGCCAGCGGAAATCCGGTGGTATTGGGGAGTTTGTTCTCAAGGAAAAGAATAATCAGCCTGCTAAGATTTTCTTCCGAGCCGGTTTTGCCGATTGCCTGATACGCTGCAGATGCTGTGAGGTCATCGGTGCTTTCCATAAGTTTTACGGTGAGAAATGATGCATCAGCAGGGCTGCCTGTTTTTCCGAGGGCAAATGCGATATACTCACCGTGCTTTTTGAAACCGAGGTTTCTGACCGCTGAGTTTAATGATGTATCGCCTGAATTTGCAACGGTGAGCAGGGCAGCATTTACTGTGCCTGAATCATCAGACTGCAGGAACTCCCGGAGCGCCGTCTTATCATATACTCTCAGATAATTCATTTTTATCAGTTCTTTGTGGTCTGCACGGAACTGAGGAATGATATTAACAGAAAGCAACAGTAATAATAATAGTAACTTACCGGCGTTAGAGAGCGTAGTCATACACTCTGTAAGTCTTGTAACGTTCTCCCTGCATCATCTGGGCTGATTTCACCATCATTTCATTATCCTCAAGAATCCAGCTTGCTTCACCTATTCTGAAACCGATTCTGCCGCCTCTTTCGGTGATTTCCTTGTAGAGAACTGCATCTATACCTTTTTTCTGATATTCAGGCAGCACGCCAAGCATGATTACGCGGCATCTGTTTATTTTTTTTCTGCCAAGGAGAAGCTTAAAAATGCCGAAGGGGAACAGCCGGCCGTTCATCTTTCTGAAAATCTGATTATAATCAGGGAGAGTGAGCGTGAAACCGACATTTTTGCCGTCGATCATTGCAAACATTGCGAGCTCCTGCACCGCAAGCTGTTTCAGATCTGCAGCAACCATATCAATCTCTTTGCTGGTCAGTGGTACAAAACCCCAGTTTGGCTGCCAGGTCTTGTTATATAAATCCTTTATAAGTTCAAGCTCTTCGTTAAACTTCTTAAAATTAATATTTCTGACCTTTACATTTGATCTTCTCTGCGCAATATCGGCCGCGCGCTTTATTTTATCCACATTTGACTGCACATCATAGTTTAACTTATATGCAAGAAGATCCATTGATTTTTTCAGTCCGTAATTTTCAAGAAGCTTCTGATAATAAGGAGGATTATAAGGCATCAGGATCATCGGGGGATCAACAAACTCATCAATAAGAAGTCCCCATTCATCATTGCTTGAATGGCTTGCAGGGCCTCTCATAATATTCATGCCTCTCTTCTTAAGCCATTCCTTCACTGTATCAAGCAGTGTGTTTGTCACTTCCTGATCATCAATGGTTTCAAAGAAGCCGAAAAAGCCGGTTTTTTCTTTATGCACTTCATTGTGCAGATCATTTTTAATGGCAGCAATTCTCCCGACAGCCTCACCATTTTTATATGCAATGAAATAATCAACTTCAGCATGCTCAAAGAAAGGATTTTTTTCACGGTCGAGCATTTTTTTTCTGTCCATTATAAGGGGTGGAACCCAGCTGTTGTTTCCCTGGTAAAATTTCCATTGTAGTTTTATAAATCTGAGAATGTCACTTTTTGATTCGCATTTTTTGACGGTCACTGCCATTATGAATTCCTGTCGGACTGAATTAAAAGATTGAATTTGGTAAAAATACAAAAATAAGCATTTTTTGAATGAATATTCACCATGGGCACTGTTTAATAAAGGGATAAACAGCCGGGAATTAAATATTTAACGCTGAAATTTTCAGAGATGAAGATTTATTTCCTTAAATTTAAAGGCTGAATCAGAATTTTCCCTTAATGATAAATATTCAGGCAGCAAGAACCTGAGAGGGAGTTAAACGTCTGAACAAAGCAGCCTGAATTGATTTTCACCATATAACTGAGTAACTTTAAAATCTGCTTTAAAATAATCGGAAAACTAAATGCTTAAAAATTTATTTAAGGTCGTCTTCGGCGATAAAAACACAAAAGCGCAGAAGGAATTATGGCCTGTAGTAAACGAGATTAATGAAATATATCAGACCTTACAGAATCTTACAGATGATGAACTGCGCGGTAAAATTACTTCTCTCAGGGAGAGGCTTAATGAAGAGACCAGGGAGCTGAGAGAGAAGATAGATGAGCATAATACCCGCCTGAAATCTGACGATGAAAAAGATATGCAGAAGGTATATGACGAGCTTGATGAAGTTCAGGCAGAGCTTGATGAAAAGTATGAGGAGCTTCTTGATGAAATCCTCCCCGAAGTTTTCGCGATTGTTAAAGACACCTGCCGCAGGCTTGTGGGCAGTCAGTATACCGTAATGGGTCACAAAGTAACCTGGGATATGGTTCCTTATGATGTTCAGCTCATGGGCGGAATTGTTCTGCATCAGGGTAAAATTGCAGAAATGGCGACCGGTGAAGGAAAGACTCTTGTTGCAACACTTCCCATATTCTTAAATGCACTCACAGGGCGCGGCGTTCACCTTGTTACTGTGAACGATTACCTGGCACAGCGTGATGCTGAATGGATGGGTGAGATTTACAAGTTCCACGGACTCACTGTGGGCGTTATCCTGACAAATATGTCGCCCGAAAAGAGGAGAGAGTCATATAATTCTGATATAGTATACGGTACAAATAATGAATTCGGCTTTGATTATCTGAGAGATAACATGGCTTCAGATTCAGAATATCAGGTGCAGAGAGATCACATTTACGCAATAGTGGATGAGGTTGACTCAGTTCTTATTGACGAGGCCAGAACACCTCTCATTATATCGGGTCCCGTTGATGATGATAATCAGAAATTTGACGAGATGAAGCCAAAGATTGAAAGGCTTTTCAAAATCCAGAATGATCTGGTGGCATCAATCCTCAAGCAGGGTGAGGATATGATGAAAAATGCACCTTCAAAAGATCAGATGACAGAAGCAGGGGTGCACTTTTTCAGGGCATACAGAGGCCTTCCCAAACATTCCAGACTGCTTAAGGTTATGGCTGAACCCGAATACAGAAAGCTTATTCAGGAAACAGAACTTGAGTATCTGCGTGAAAAAGGGAAAAACATGCATATTATTGATGACGAACTCTTTTTTGTCATCGATGAAAAAAATAACACGATCGAACTTACCGATAAGGGAAGGGAAGAGCTTGCCAGAGGTGCACGCGAAGATAAAACTTACTTTGTTCTTCCTGATCTCGGAACCGAAATTCATAAATTCAGAAATGATTCCTCGCTCACCGATGCCGACAGGCTCAAAAAAGAGGAGGAACTCAACCGTGAATTTGCCGAAAAAAGCGACAGACTCCATACAATTAACCAGCTTCTGAAGGCCTATGCACTTTTCCAGAAGGATGATGAGTACGTTGTGACCGACGATGGCAAAATTGCCATTGTTGATGAGTTTACGGGCCGTATTCTCCCGGGAAGAAGGTACTCAGACGGACTGCATCAGGCAATTGAAGCCAAAGAAAATGTAAAGGTTGAGCGCGATTCACAGACGCTGGCAACAATCACTCTTCAGAATTATTTCAGAATGTATAAAAAGCTTGCCGGTATGACAGGTACAGCCGAAACCGAAGAATCTGAATTCTTCCAGATCTACAAGCTTGAAGTAATTGTCATACCGACAAACAAACCAATCACGAGAGATGATCTTGATGATCTGATCTACAAAACAAAGCGCGAAAAATTTAAAGCGGTGATTGATAAGGTAACCGAACTCAAGGCTGCCGGAAGACCCGTTCTTGTTGGCACAACATCAGTTGAAGTATCAGAGACACTCAGCAGGATGCTTAAAATGAAGGGCATTGCCCATAACGTGCTTAATGCCAAACAGCATCAGCGTGAAGCCGAAATTGTTGCGTTTGCAGGTCAGCCCGGTGCAATAACAATTGCCACCAACATGGCGGGCCGCGGTACGGATATCAAGCTTGGCTCGGGAGTTCTTGATAAAGGCGGTTTATATATCATCGGTACAGAGCGGCATGAAGCAAGACGTATCGACAGACAGCTCAGAGGGCGTTCCGGCCGTCAGGGTGATCCCGGTACAACCCAGTTCTATATTTCACTTGAAGATGATCTGATGAGGCTGTTCGGTTCTGAAAGAGCTGCCCCGATCATGTCGAGACTCGGCCTTAATGACGGAGAGGTTATAACTCACCCCATTATCACAAAATCTGTTGAAAGAGCCCAGAAAAAAGTAGAAGAGAACAACTTTGCCATCAGAAAAAGACTTCTTGAGTATGATGATGTTATGAATCAGCAGAGAACCATCATTTACGATAAGAGAAACAAAGCTCTTAAGGGTCAGAGACTCAAAAACGAAATTCTTGACATGATGGCAGAAGTGGTTGAAGAAACAGTCGAAAAGTATTTTGAGGAAGGAAACCTTGAAGCCATTCAGAGAGAAATTGCCCTCAATTTCCTGACCAATATTGAATTTGATCCCAAAGAGGCAGCCGATCTCGGTAAAGCGGGTGTGGTTGATATGATTATTGATGCGGTGACCGCATTCTATGAGCGCAAGGAAGAACAGCTTGGTCATGAATTCCTGGCGAGAATAGAAAGGTTTGCAGTTCTTTCGGTTATAGATAATAAATGGAAAGAGCATCTCCGTGATATGGATGACCTCAAGGAAGGTATCGGCCTGAGGGCTTACGGACAGAAAGATCCGCTGCTTGAGTATAAAGGTGAATCATATAAGCTGTTTGTTGAGCTTCTGAATACCATCAGAAACGAAACTGTGATGTTCTCATATAAGTTTTTCCCATCGGAAGAAACGGCAATGCAGGCAGTGAGACGCCCGGCAAGGCAGAGATTCACTGAATCAAAGCAGTCATTTGAAGGTTACGGCGGAGCCCGTGAATCGAACCAACCGGCGGGAAGACCGCAGCCGGTCAGAGTCGAAGAAAAAGTCGGAAGAAATGATCCCTGTCCCTGCGGCAGCGGTAAAAAGTATAAAAACTGTCACGGGAAAAATGCGTGATGAAGAAAATTGAAGCAATTATCAGACCCTTTAAGCTCGATGAGGTGAAAGAAGCCCTCATCGAGGCAGGGATCAAAGGTCTCACAATCACCGAGGTTCGCGGATACGGAAGGCAGAAAGGTCACACCGAGACATACCGGGGAAGTGAGTACCGCAT
>JABWCA010000216.1 GCA_013359345.1 Ignavibacteriaceae bacterium | reverse complement strand
GTGCGCGTTTTCTCATCAAGGTACTGCAGCGTGCTTTCCATTGAAAAGAGCGATTCTCCTGAGCTGATACCGTATATCTTTTTTGCGCCTTCTGATAAAGTCACCATGTTCAGGGTGAAATCAAACGAAAAATATCCGAACCCGGCAATCTCTTCGGCTCTTCTTAATCTCTCTTCACTCTCTCTCACTTTTTCTTCAGATGCTCTTATATCAGTGATATCTTTCCCGGCGCCCACTATATGAGTGATTTTACCATCGGGGCTTTTCAGGAGCCTGGTGTAATTTCTTGTCCATACAATCTCCCCGTTTTTCCTGACAATTCTGAAATCGATATAAGGCTGCTCCCCTTTTATGAACAGTTCTTCAGTGTACTTCTTGTACATCTGAAGATCATCAGGGTGCACCAGGCTGAGCATTCCCCCAAGGTTTTCACGCTCCTCGGCTGTATAACCTGATACCTCGTCAAATTTACCTATGCCCCACTCACGTTTCAGTTTAAAATTCTCCTCAACCCTGAACATTACAATCCAGTCAAAAAGCATCTCGTTAAAAAGAGAAAATCTGTTCTGAAACTCAAGAAGAGTGTCTTCTGTGAGCTTCATATGTGTAACATCCTGAATTGTGCCCGCAAGCATTTTAACCTCACCTGATTCATCAAGCTGAGGGTAACAAACAGAATGAAGATACTTCAGATTTCCGGCAGGGGTTATTATCCTGTAAACCAGATTAAAACTTTTCTTTTCTGAAAGAGTTACTGAAATAGTCTGATTAAACAGTTCAAGATCATCAGGATGGACTAATGAAAGGTAGCTTTCAACAGTTGGTTCTTTATCTTTCAGGGGATCAAGATCAAAGATTCTGAATGTTTCATCTGACCATGAAGCGGTTCCCGTATCCATATAAATTTCATAATTGCCCAGATGTGCAACTGCTTCGGTATATTTAAGTCTCTTCTCTTTTTTTACGAGGTCCTGCTCAACTGTTTTCAGCTTTGTAATGTCGTGCAGGCTGAGTATGGAGAATCTGTTGCCTTCTGTGCCGGTGAGGGTTTTCCATGACAAAGAAACAACCTTATCAACACCTCTTAATGTGTGAATCGGGATTATTATCCCTTCGCCCTCATCCTTTCCAAAAAGGTTCAGCGCATTTTTATCTGAACTGAGAAACTCCTCAAAATTCACAAGGGAGTTCAGATTATTGTAGTCGGGTGTGTCATCACCAATATCAAGGAGCTCACGGCACTTGTCATTGATGAATATCATTGAAATTTTACTTATGGCAGATCTGAACGCACTGATGTGATCAGTAAGGGCGGCTGTTTCACTCATCTGCTGAGCAGAGGCAGCCAGATATTGTTCAAGTCCGGTTACATCAAGCACAATAATTGCAACAGGGGCATGCTCGAGATATAAAAATTCATAGCCTGATGATGACATTTTGAATTCGCACAAAATTAATGATTAAAAGTATTCCAAACCCGCTGTAACCCCGTTATACGGCATCTGATATAAAAAGGGATGTTTTATATGGGTTATTCAATTTATAAAAATCCCGCTGCCTTTCAACATTCAGTTTCCCTGTTCTGTACTCCTTGTTTTTTCTATCCAGTACCCCCATGCCACAATCAGCCACTGCGAGAGCCCCACATACCCGATGGCCCGGGCATCCGGAGGGGGAGGGCTGAAAAAATTCATTACGTATATTGATATCAGAAACACCACCAGGCTCCAGAGAGAAAGGTGGCCTTTGTAATTTTCACTTTTGGTTGACCTTAAATACAGCCAGAGACCGCCGGTAAATATAACACCCTCTGTAATAACAGTTAGCAGGGCGGAGTTCCACAACCCGAAACCAAGGCGGAGTTCCAGCCCCGGAGCAAGAGGCAGATCGGGAATATGCACCAGCAGATCAAGAAACCAGTGGCTTACAACCAGCCCGCCCATCAGCAGTGAGCCCCGTCTGTTTTTTGTAAGGAAATAGTAACCTGCCCCGATCAGCAGACCCCAGAAAACCACGCCTGCAAGACTGTGTGAAAAGGGGTAATAAGTAAAATCAAGCGGATTCACCGCAGTTTTACCGGGTGAGATCTCAACTTTCTCAATGCCTGCAAGAAGTAAAAAAGGCCACAGCAGATCAATGAACTGTGCCGCAAAAAAAAGTGCTGCAAGTGAAGGTTTTTTATCAACAGCCTTACCCGCAAAACCAGTACCGAAATGTCCTATAAACATGGCAGTGCCCGATGATTTTTTTGTTTGATAAAATTCCTGAAAAACGGCATGATCAATTTTAAATTATGATCACTCTATAATGAGATCTGAAAAACAGCAAGAATCTGATGAAATCTGAAGTCAGATTCTTCAGTATTTACAACGTAATTGAACTGAAAAGCAGCCACTGAACTTGGCAAAATATTCAGGCCAAATATAACATTTTTTTCGGCTGTTCCCAGCGATTTTGCGGGGTCATAGTTTTCATATCTGAGCATAATGTAAAGTTTTTCATGCGCCATATAACCGGCAGAAGCGTGGTACCCTTCACTCTGCAGTTCCGGCAGTCCGCCCGTCTGTTTTGCCTTTACAAAGAGGTACTCGCCTGATAACATAAACCTGCCGTATTTAAGGCGCGCGCTCATATCAAACATTGTTTCCTCCTTTTCTGATGCTGCGAGCCTGGTTTTATTATAAGCCCCAGCACCCGCAAGTTCAATCATTTTGTGGCTGTCGGGTTCCCATAAATATTTCAGCCTGCCTGAGTAGAGAAGATTATCATCAGAATTGCCGTTCTGTACCCCGTCACCGTTGAAGGCCCCTGCGCTGTATGAAAAGCCACTTTTACCGAAATTACCGTGCAGCAGCACTCCGAGATCACGCTGAGGAGCAAGATATGAAACAAAATTTGCCCTGTTAACAAAATCGGTGTTTGCCTCATAGATCAGGATTTCCGTATTAAACGGAATTCTCTGCCTGCCTGTAGTCACAGCAAGATAATCATTGAACTTATATGTGAGGGCAGCTTCAAGAATGGCGGGTGACTGAATAAAACTTGTGCGTATAAGATAAGAGAAATTCTGATCCATGCTGCCGCTGAAAGACACCATCAGGTTGCCGATAAAAAATCCGTTGTTTCCTGTTACCCTTTCACTTCTGTAATCACCCGCAAACTGAGTAAGCAACTCAAGGTTAAGGTAATCCTGTTTAAAGGTTTTCTTAAATTTCTCATAGAGAGGTTCATCCTGGGCTTTTAATGTCATGCTCAAAAGAATTAATGCCGCCAGAGTAATGATGTGCCGGTTTTTCATAATCAGTCCGTTTTAGTTTACTTTATCAGTTTTTCTTTTTCCTTCAGTCGGGTTATCGTAAAACCTTGTGGTCGGGTAAGCAAAATCAATGTCTGTATGATGAGAGAATTCAGTGAGAATCTCCTCCCAGATCACGTGTGCGCTCCCGCGCCGGTTTCTTGGTTCGCAAAGATAACGGATTGTAAGGAGAATACCGCTTTCACGTGTGCTGGTGTAAACAATCGGCTTCAGTATCGGGAGTTTTATCATAAACTTTTTAGCTGATTCCTTGATTTCTTTTTCGGCTTTTGCTGTAAGATTCACCGCATGATTTTCAGTTATGTCAGTAAGAATTTTTTTTGCTTTCTGCCAGTCGCTTTCAAATGTGATCAGAACGGGTATCTCATTCCAGATATAATTGAATCCGAGAGTGTAATTTGCCTGCGGTTTCTGAAATACAAACTGGTTCGGGATGTGAATAATTCTGCCTGTGCTCTGTTCATGTTCAACCCAGTTTCCTATCTCCATCACAGAAAACTGGAAGATCCTCACGTCAATCACATCACCGCTCTGGTCACCTATCTGGATCCTGTCGCCAACAGTGAAAGGTTTTCGCCAGATAATAAAAAGCCACCCGGCAAAGTTTGTTATCAGGTCTCTCATTGCTATCGCAATTCCTGCTGAAAGCAGACCGAAATAAGTGGAAAGATATCTTACTCCCTCAATCCAGATAACTCCAAGCACAATAAGGAGAAAAAAAGACAAGGCATACGCTTTGTTCTTTTTCCAACGGTATAACTGTGCATAGTCTTTTTTCTCTACCTGCCTTAAAATCAGGTAACGTGCGGCAAGAAGTAAAAATAATGCCGTGACACTGTATATCAGTTTGAGCAGCTGAGGAGTGGAAATATTAAAATCCATCTTATGTTTCCGGTTTAGATAATAAATCTGTCCGTTATTATAATATTGAGAAATTATAACGAAAAGTCAAGAAGGAAGATGTTAATTGCAAAAGCATAAAACAACAGGGCTAAACTCAGATAACCGGGCAGATCTCTGTTTGACAAATGAACGGTGATCAGAAATAATTTTTTGATGCATTTAAGATTTACTTTAATTTTATTGGTTGAATTAACAGCTTATTAAAGTCCATGGGTTTCAGTTCTGTCAAAGGTTTATATAAATCAGGCCCGGCCGGAGTATCACTTGCCCTGTGCCGGAGGCTTGCAGCATTATTTGCTTTTCTCTGCTCTAACATTCTACCGCAGGGGTTTAACGGCCCGGTAACGGCACATGATTTTTTTCCTCTTTCAGTTGGTAATAAGTGGCAGTACCTTTTCCTTGCCGATTATTCAATAAAGGATCTCTTCTTACATGAGATTAACGATACAATCAGCCGCAACGGGATTAAATATCACATTGTGAGTTCAGCCTCACAATACGGTGTTTATAATGAACCGCTCAGGAACAGGGAAGACTCCCTCATTCTGACTGTATATTATAACGGAACGGAATACACCGGACTTGATTTCACTAAACCTGCAGGTTCTTATCACACAGGGCTTCCCTTTTTCACGGTGAATTTTCCCCGAGTTCCCGGACCCGTGAAAACAGATAAAATTGAAAAAAACATTATCAACGGTGATTCTCTTTTCAGATACGTTTTTCTCTCAGGAGACGGCTTTTCGGTTAAAGACACTTATCTTGAAAAGTATGGGCTGATTGAAAGAGAGGGTCCCGGTGCCCCTCCTCCTGTAAGGTACATCAGGCGGCTTGCAAGGGCTGTCATAAATGATGGAGGCAGCAAAAGATATTACTCTGACGGGGCAAAACCCTCTGTCAGTTTTAATCCTGCTGAGGTGACGAACAAATTACAGATTAAACTCGATGCGGTAATTACTCATCCTTATGAAATGCACCCTTATAACGGGATTTATTTTACAGATTCGGTATGGATTGATTATTACTATTCGGACGGAAGCAATTCAACCCCGGTAACCCGCGCGTTTTTACCCGGCACCAATTCTTCAGTTGTGTATTCTTTTAATTATACACTTGATTCGCTCCTGATGAGTGACGGGTATAAATTTTATTACAGGTTCACTGCACGTGACAAGGGACTTGTGCCTGAGTTTACATCATCACCCGAGACCGGATGGTATAAGCTTGAGTATGATCCTCTCAACGGAAATTACTGGATAACGCAGTCAACCATTACTCACCGGCTGATACAAGAGCTTGCCTTTATAAATAAAAACGATGGCTTTGCCCTCTCCACGGGGGACAACTCTGAGAATTACACCATCTTTTACCGCACCGATAACGGCGGCAGGGACTGGTATATGAGAACGATCATGGGGATCAGGGAACCCCGGAAGCTGTACTTCCTGACCGATAACATCTGGTTTCTCTGCGGCTACGGCACTGAATCAGGCAGGCTGTTCAAAACCACCAACAGGGGTGAAACGTGGTTTAATGCAACTGAATCATCATTTTACGGAATTCCGCGGGATATTGTTTTCGTTAACAACACAACCGGTTACCTGATATCAGAGCAGGGGGATGGCGCCCTTTACAAAACAACTGATCAGGGTGTAACATGGCAGCTTCTCTACCGTGATCAGGTCACTTATCAGACTTTCAGCCATCTTTCTTTCACTGACAGCCTAAGCGGCACAATTGCCTCAGAAGCAGGCATGATCTTTAAAACCCATGACGGCGGAGCAACATGGCAGAAGTATAATTCGGGACGTGTGACTAATGATTTTTTTATGTCTGATTCTCTTAACTGCTGGATTGCCTCTGAGGGAGGGTATATTTATAAAAGCACCAACGGCGGTATCAGTTGGACTGAAATAAAAACTTCTTCTTCGGCTAACCTTTTACAGATAAGATTTATTAACAGTCAGTTCGGCTACGCTGTTGGTGAAAGCGGTGCTGCTCTTGCCACATCAGACGGGGGATTAACATGGAAGAATGAAATGACGGGTACGGGCTATGACCTTTCACAGCTCACAGATGCGGGCAGGGGTTATGTCTGGGCCGCAGGCGCAAACGGAATAATTCTGAAGAGAATTGATCCTTTTACGGGAATGCGGGAAGATGAACTTGGCGCAGAAGCTGTGCCGGATGGTTTTGTTCTTCATCAGAACTACCCCAACCCCTTTAACCCTTCAACCGTTATTCTGGTTGTTCTGCCTGCAGCGGGTAAATTAAAAGCTGATGTTTTTGATCTGCTTGGGAGAGAAGTGAGCACACTTGCAGATGATTTTTTTCCTGAAGGACAGGCTGAATTAAACTTCAACGGTGCCGGGCTCCCCTCCGGCGTTTACTTCTGCCGGGTAAAATATGGCGGGAGCGTGAAAACCATCAAA
>JABWCA010000215.1 GCA_013359345.1 Ignavibacteriaceae bacterium | reverse complement strand
AGCACTCCGTTAATGATTTCAAGGCACAGCCCCACATCATCAAGCAGTGTACCGTTCCAGTCCCATATTATATGATCATATTTAAGGCTCAATTATAGCTCTCAGTTTCTGCGGGTGTTTCCTCTTGTGTCTCTTCTTTTTCCTCAGATTTTCCGGCTCCGGTTTCACCTTCTTCTGCTTTCACTTTTATGATCATCAGTGAGAGGTCATCATCCGGTTCGGCTGTTTCCTTGAAAATCTGAATATTATAAAGAATGCTGTCGAGTATGTCGTTCACGTTTTTGTCTTTTGCCTTCAGAATGATATTCTTCAGGCGGTCTGTCCCGAAATCCTCATTGAATCTGTTTTTTGTTTCGGTTACACCGTCTGTAAAGAAGATGTAAAGATCACCGGGTTTAAGATCTGCCTCAAATTCCTCTATCGTCTTACTGAACAATCCGTTATCATTCATTCCAAGCCCGATACCTTTTGGCACAATCTCATTACATTTGCCGCTCTCTGAGCAGAAATGGAGAAACGGCGAGTGCCCTGCTCTTATCACTTTAATCTTTTCTTCATTTTCTATGGTAACCCCTATTGCAGTGAAGAAGATTCCTTTATCAAACAGCTTTTTTACTATGTCATTGAGTGAAACGAACGTCTGTTTCAGATTTTCAAGCCGGAGAGTGAAATATTTAAGGAGTGCATGAACCTGAATCATATAGATTGCCGCCGCCATACCCTTCCCTGAAATATCTCCCATCACTATGTAATGACGCGTGCAGTTTTCCCCCTCGGGTGTATGAAGGCTCAGATAATCACCGCCCACTTCACGTGCTGACTTGATAAATCTTGCAAACTCGATTTTCTTAAAGTCTGGTATGTCTATTTTGGTAAGCTTTGCCTGGATTTTTGCAGCAACTTCAAGTTCATCTGCAGCCGAAAGTTTTCCGGCCAGTTCAAATGCAAGGAGCAGATTCATAACTATAAATGAAAATGTTGCCCACATCCAGTTATTTATGAACGCTGCATAAAAGAATATCACAATGGCAAGTGAATATGCAATCCTTCTTACCGGGTTAAGCTTAAGCAGGAACGCAACAGCAAGGTCTTTTGCAAATATAAAAATCCGCTCGCCTTTGTTGTAAGACTCGTAATTTTTATTTTTCAGGCTGTTCAGATAAAACTGATAGACCTCAGGCGCTTCCGTCTTGATTAATTTCTCAAGATGGCTCCTGTCAAGATCTTCAGTGTACAGCTTGTAAATGTTGTTAAATAGGTCTCTTTTTGCCAATTTCTAAATATTTCTTTTAACGGCTTCAATATAACTAATTAGAAAGCTTGGAGAAAAATCTTGGGATGAATGCACTTATTATTATTTCAAAGGCAACTGAATCAAATAAGTCAGTTTTTGATATCAGGGTGAAACCTTTCCTTTATCTGCAAGAATATTTTTTCCCGTCATGGCAGAGCATTTCTTTAGCGAAATGAGTCACTCATTAGGGGATAAGAAAAATCCGGAACGGATAAGAAGTTACAGTGGGTATATGAAAAGGAGGGAGAATATCTTAAATACTCTCCCCACTCCAAACTTATCAGTTATTGACGGGGTTGATCAGAATTTTATCTATTAATTCTGTCAGAGTCGGCTTGGGAAGCGCACCCTGTGCCATCTGCGGTTTGCCGTCCTTCGGGATAAAGAGTAATGAAGGAATGCTTCTGATACCAAAAGCTGCAGCGAGTTCCTGCTCTGCTTCGGTGTCAATTTTATATATATTGATCTGTTCTTTGAACTCATCTGATAATTCTTCAAGAACAGGGGCAACCATTTTGCACGGCCCGCACCAGTCAGCATAAAAATCGATCAGGCAGGGTTTATCCCCTTCAAACTTCCATTCATTATTTTGTTCGTAATTGAAAACTTTCTCAAGAAAAGTTTCTTTTGTCAGATGTTCGGTCATTAAAATTCTCCGTTTTTTTAGAAGTATGATGACTGTGGACTGAAAAGGATTCAGGACTTATCATCAAGGGCATTTTCAACCTGCTGAAAATGCTCAGAGGCCTGGGCAACAAATAAATCAGCCGTTTTCAGATTGTATCTGCGTGAGAAATGGAAAAGTTTAAGTTTTTTTACTTTTCCGGCTGCTGCCAGCCGGGCTGCCATTGATGGTGTGAGATGATAATTTTCTTCTGCAAGATGCCTGTCTTCATCAAGATACTGGCTTTCACAAAACAGAAAATCAGAACCGGATATAAAGTTTACAAGGACTTCGGGGGGTTCAGGGCCATAGTTAAAGTCGGTAAGACAGGTTAATTTCTCCCCTTTTTCAATGCTCAGATACTTTACTGCAAGTTCAACTGAATCATACTCCTTCCCGTTAATCATAATGGGGCATTGCCCTTTAAAATGAGCCTCTTTGAGTTTTGTGATCCAGGGTCCTGCTGTCAGCCCGTTGGCAAGGGCGGCCTCATTATCAAACCGGATGTGATCATTTTCGGTCACAGAATAACCGCACACCGGAATTTTGTGATCAAGCAAAGCAGCTTCAATTGTGAAATGAGGTTGAGAGACAATCACTCCCGGCAGATCGCTGCTTCTCTCCTCCTCATGCTGAATCATACTGAAACCGTCTGAACATGATAAGTGAACCCTCCTGATATTACCCGGGCTGATCTCCGTTATCTCCCAGTTTCCGTTTTCTGCGGCTGAGAGATTCCATTCAAATGAGTTAAGTCTGTTACTTACATACTTAATTGTACCCGGCGGCCCGAAAATCCTGACCGGGGGTTCCGTTCTGTTAAAATTGTGTCTGATAAATGAATCAAAACCGCAGACGTGATCAAAATGGAAGTGTGTGAAAAGAAGGTAATCAACCGAGCGTATCTCTGAAACAGTGAGTCCTCTGAGAACATTCTCACCGCAATCGATCAGTATGGTGCTGATTCCGGTACCGGAGTCAGCTTTTATGTAAAGGGCATTATCCTTAAAGATCCTGCCCAGCACTCTGCCTCTAACCGGCATCAGATTTTTTAATCTTTTTGCTCAGAGTCACGGTGTTAAAACCTCCTTCGTAACGGTATTCAAAGCTGTCAACCGATTTCTTCACGAAATAAATACCAAGCCCGCCCACTCTCCGGTCTGCAAGGCTTGGAGTAAAATCGGGATCGGGTACGCTCTGAGGATCAAATGCCGGACCGTTATCAGCAATGATAAATACAACATGATCACCGTTCATCTCTGCTGAAAGGGTGATCTCAGGCTCGGGAGTGCCTTTCATTCCGTATGAAAAAATGTTCGTCAGAATTTCATCAACCGCAAGATTCAGAAAGTAGGCATCCTTCATCTGAATTTCGTTTTCTTCACAAAATTCATCTATCAGATCCTTAATCCTGTCAAGCTCGCTGATTTCAAATTCTATTCTTGTGAACATTATCTTGCCCTGTACCCGAAAGATTCAACATATTCCTGGTTAAACACGAACGTTTCCTGAGTCAGCATATATGAACCAAAAACTCCGCGTCCGCCCGTGATGTTTGAATAAACAACTTCATCAAGCCTTACCGAAAGTGCATCAAGGTATCCATTCGTGCTTGAATAATATTTCGCAAAATGCTCATCAAGCGTAATCACCCTGAAATTTGCACGCAGTATTCTGTAGGTGTTTTTTGCAGGATCACCCCTTGAAATGCTTACCAGGGCTGAATCGATGGCATCATACCTGAACTGTGCATAAGGGTTTGATGAGAGGAACGGATAAACCGCCTGATCCTGATTATTTATCCTTGTATAGTAATAAGGCACTTCAACTATTCTTTGTTTGGGATCGCCGTCTTTCATGTAGATTATCTGCATTCTGGGAAGGAAGAGGAATCCCGATTGTATTCTCCAGGTCAGCGTGAATGATCCGGCAAGATTATCATCCCTGTCACCGCCTATATTGTAAAACGATTTCTCAAGATAAAGTGACGGCGGCACAATGGTTCTTGAATTGAGTGTTTTTCCGTCGGGTGTGGTGATCTCAAGATGGAGCGTGTCACCGTAAGAAGGAACAAAACCGAGGCTGTAATATGCCTTTATGGGAGCTTTGTAACGGGAAGTATCCGTTCTTTCAAGAAGGGTGTCACGCATTGTGACAGTCGTGTTTTTTCTTCGGATCTTCACCGTTGCGCCGGCAATCTCGGGGCTTTCAGTGTTAAAGCCGGGATTAGTGCCGTTCACATCATAGGTCTTTGCGAGCAGAAGGGTTTGTGTGAGCGAATCCCCCTTTATAATGCCGTAAACAACATATTCAGGCACAAAAGGAGTTTTGGGCGCAAAGGCATCATCGCAGCCGCTTATAATCAGCACTGCTGCTAAAAGTGTTGCTGAAAGATATATTTTCTTTATCATATCTCAATCCTCAGGCTTGCAGAAGGAAGAAAAGGCAGCATGTAAACAATCTCGCCTGTGTCTTTTTCATAATAAAATATATTCTTGCGGTCATAAACGTTGATCACACTTACATCGGCAGTGATCTTAAGAGGACCGATCTCAAATTTCCGTGAAAGCCCCATGTCAAGCCTGTGATAAACCGGCAGTCTGTATGAGTTCTTTGCTCCGAAAAGGTACGCACCCACCCAGGGACTCTGGATATAGGTCTGCCTCCAGAAATCATCAATCTGAAGTTTATCAAAGAATCCCGCGATCGGGGTGTAGGGATATCCGCTGGTGAGCTGCCAAACTGCATTGAACTGGAACCCGCCAAGGAACTGGAACCCGAAAAGCACATTGACCGAATGACGGCTGTCATATTTGGGGAAATAATCAACTCCGTCTTTCTGCTTGTATGTATAAGCCAGCGAATATGAGGTTTTGAAGTAAAAATCAGGGTATCTGACATCAAGAACGACATCAACACCGTAAGCTTTTCCCGATACAGAAATAAAATCAGGATCACGTGAAGTGAACTTAAGCTCATTGATATCAATCAGATTGTCTATCCATTTGTAATACCCCTCGGCAGAAAATTTAATCTTATCTGTGATATAATAATCAATACCGCTGATTGCGTGGGTTGCGGATGCGGGGGCCAGATAATCAGGAATGATAACCCATGGTTCAAATATTGAAATGAGTTCCTGTTCATTTGACAGAGTTGCAACCGACTGTGAATATTTACCGATTGAAGCCTTAACAGCAAAGGCTGCAAGGGGTGTGTATGTTATTGAAAGCCTTGGTTCAAGCAGGTCGGATCTTCTTTTGCTCGGCTGAATAAGGTTTAATCTGGTACCGAAATCTATGCCAAGATTATCATTCCGGAGGTATTTATACTTTACATACAGAGCCATATCAAGCCCGCGTATCTTGATATCTGTTGTGCTCCCGAAAAGGTTTTTCTGAGCCAGTTCTGTTGAAAGAATCTTATTGTGAAATCCTGCCTGGAGCTCATCCTTTGAATCAAACATATAGGTGAAATCCCAGTTTGAAGAGAAATCGCTCACGGAATTTTTTCTCGGTTTGGTGGCGGTGTTGTTTGGAATAACTTCACCCTCAAACCTGCTGACAGTGAAGCTCATGTGCGAAAACAGCGGTGATGCCCATACCTGATACCAGTTAAGGCCGTACACCTGATTTTCAAACGTGTAATCCTCCTTGAAGGGGTCGTTGTTTTTAACTTTATCACTGCTGAAAAAGCCGTGAACCGTGAACTTGCCGTTCTGGTATATTTTTGGGTTGGAATAATTTATCTTAAAAGAATAGTCGTAAAAATCAAACGGGGCGTTTTTATCATTCAGAAATTTATCAAGCGCTTCAGGCCGGTAGCTTTTCCTGCCTGTTATCATGACTGACCCGTCGGGTATGGGTGATTCCAGGTTAAACTTTGCAGAAAGGGTGCTTGCTGCAGCACTTGCCGAAAATGATTTTTTGTTTCCGTCTCTTGTAACCAGGTTCAGCACAGAGGAGATTCTTCCCCCGTATTCTGATGTGAACCCCCCTTTATAAAACTCAAGCACGCTTATCATATCGGGATCTATCACTGAAAAGAGCCCCAGCGCGTGGAACGGGTTATACAGCACGGCATTATTAAGGAGAACAACGTTCTGATCGCTGCCGCCGCCTCTTACATAGTATCTTGAAGTGATATCACTTGTTCCGCTTACACCCGGCGATGTTTTAAGCGCCCTGAGAACATCTGCCTCTATTCCGGCGGGAATAGCCTGTATCTGCCGGATTGTGATCTGTTCAAGACCCAGATTTGTTTCATTGGGCTTAACCTGCTTATCTGCAGTCACCGATATTGTTTCAAGTTCAATTTTTGCGGGGCTGAGCTGAACGTCAACCTGATTTATTTTACCGGCGTAAATTACAACTTCAATTTCGGTTGTTCTGTAACCGATGTATGAAACCGTTATTTTCTGTTTTCCTGAAGGAATTCCCGGGAGATAGTAGTAACCCCTGATGTCAGTTGCGGCGCCGATATTTGTACCTTTTACAAGTATATTGGCATATATTACAGATTCGCCGTTAGTCGAATCGGTTACAAACCCCCTTAAAGCTCCTGTCTGTGCGGCAATTTCCCCGCCGTATATCAATATTAAAAAGAAAAGAAGCCGAATAAGTTGTTTCATTAAGTACCGAAAATATATTTGCTTAATTAATCCGATTTTGAAATTACAATATCCTATAAATATTTATGCTATGGTAAGTTTTTTTATCTGACAGGTTAAATTTTTATCTGATACCTGCTT
>JABWCA010000016.1 GCA_013359345.1 Ignavibacteriaceae bacterium | reverse complement strand
ACTGTAAGTGTTTGCGTATTATGGTTGTATCTGCCTCATTCAGATAAAACCAGCCGGGTCGTTGGCACTCGTTTTTGAGGATTCCCGTGACCAGGCATTCCATTATTACGCCATCACTTATGAAATTCGTACAGAGAGAGTTGTACCCTCCTCTGACTCCGGAGGAGTCACACAATACTAGAAAAACACAAGACATAATCACCACGACTCCGGACGGAGTCGCACAATCTCATGTATCTTTTTACGGGAATCCCCCAAAGGGGATAAAGATGTTTGGGGTAACGTATGGCTACAAACAGGAAACCACTACGCGGTTTTATGGCATTACGGTAGCCAACTGACATCCGTTTCCTGAAATTGCATTTTGTTGATTCACCTGCACCCGTTAAAACCTCGCGGGTTCAGATTGCAGGGATGGTACGATCGCCGGGTTAAAACCTTGTTACCGGTAAAACCCGTGAGGTCACCGGCACCCGTTTTTCATTACAAGGCCCGTTCTCCGTTTGAGCTGAACCCGGAATGTCCTATTTGAAAATGGAAGGGGATTTAAAATTGCCAGGTGCTTTGAATAAAAAGACATTCCGGGTTTTAAATTTTTTGACAACTTTGCGTAGTCGTAAGGTGGCATAAAATTAAGACCCGGCAGGTTATGACTGTAAGTGTTTGCGTATTATGGTTGTATCTGCCTCATTACTGTAAGTGTTTGCGTATTATGGTTGTATCTGCCTCATTCAGATAAAACCAGCCGGGTCGTTGGCACTCGTTTTTGAGGATTCCCGTGACCAGGCATTTTATTATTCCGCCATCACTCATGAAATTCGTACAGTGAAAGTTCTGCCATATTCTGACTCCGGAGGAGTCACACAATACTAGCAAAACCAGGAAAGATAACATTGCCGACTCCGGACGGAGTCGCACAATCTCATGATGATGGCTACATCTTTTCCGTCATAAAAACCAAAGGCAATAATAAAACAACAGGCAGGAAATCAGTAGAGACGCAATGCTTGCGTCTCCAATGCTTGCGTCTCCAATGCCTGCGTCTCCAATGCTTGCGTCTCCAACAGGAAACAGGATTCAGGAAACAGGATTCAGGAAAACAGGAAGCAGGAATAAAAAAGAATAAACCTTTAAACTAAATCAATCTGAGTTTTTCTATGTAATCTGTTCCGGTGGGGTGGAATAGCGTTCTATCCCATTTATGCTGCCTTGTTGGCACTGATGACACTGCTGGCACTGATGCCACTGATCTGGTGGGGTGGAATAGTGTTCTATCCCATTTATGCTGCCTTGTTGGCACTTCTGGCACTGTCCCGCCGCGGCGGGCTGTTGATACTGATTTGGTAGCGCGTACGGGATTCGAACCCGTGATCTCTGCCTTGAGAGGGCAGCGTCCTGAACCGCTAGACGAACGCGCCTTAATTTTGTCTCCAAAATTAACTCTTTCCGCCATATTTTCAAAACAACGGGCGCACGCCGTGATTTGAACTGTCCCTTTTTATAATGTGTTACTCATTTAACAGACGAAAAATGGAAAATGACTATGAATGATTACATGGTGGAAATTATTCTGCCCAAAATGTTTACGCCTGATTTTGTTGAACTGATACCAAGACAGATACATAAAGTCAATGAACTGATGCTTGCAAGAAAACTGACCAGCTATTCCCTTTCCGCTGACAGGTCGAAGGTGTGGGTGACTGTGCTCGCAAAATCACGGTTTGAAGCTGAAAGTATCATAGCAGGTTTTCCTATTATTTCATTTGTGAACTACACAATACACGAGCTCGCATTTCACAATGCACTCAGCCTTTCATTTCCGCAGCCGTCAATGAACTGATTCTTTCAGAAGTTTGCCGGGCAGACCGCCGGCGGTCTCCCCGTTTATAATTTATCTCATTCTCCGCCTTAAAACAGAGCCTGTTTAAGTTAGGTGTTTATGCATATTTTCATTAATTTTGCTCAATAAAAATATGAGGTAAAAATGAGTCTGGATATCAGGGATTTCGGAATGACAGGCCTGAAAGTCACTGCCCTTGGTTTCGGTGCCGGAATGACCGGAACTGATTCCCTAACCGATAAAGAAGCCAAATATCTGCTTAATTCAGTTTTAGATAACGGCATAAATCTTATAGACACTGCCAGGTCTTACGGACTTTCGGAAGAACGGATCGGGAAACATCTTTCAAAAAGAAGAAGCGAGTTTGTTCTCTCCACAAAAGTGGGTTATGACGTTGAGGGTTACGAAGACTGGACCTATGACTGTATAATTGCCGGTGTTGATAAGGCACTGAAAATTCTTAAGACCGATTACATTGATATTGTGCATCTCCATTCATGCAATCTTGATAAACTGCAGGAAGGCGCGGTAACTGAAGCGCTTATCAGAACGGTGCAGGAGGGCAAAGTAAGGGTGCCGGCATATTCCGGTGATAATGACGCTCTTAATTATGCTGTTTACTCCGGCAGGTTCGGCGGAATGCAGGCTTCAATAAATATCACTGATCAGAAAGCCATAAACGATATTTTATATCCCGCCAAGAAAAATTATATGGGTGTGATTGCCAAGAGACCTTCGGCAAACTCAGTATGGAAATATAACGAAGCACCTGTAGGTGACTACATTGAGCAGTATTTTTACCGCCTGAAACAGATGGATACAGATTTCGGTATGCCGGTTCATGAAGCAGCCCTCCGTTTTGCTGCATATACTTACGGAGTTGATTCTGTTATCGTGGGCACTACCAATATTGAGCACCTTAAACAAAATATCGCCATTGTCGGGAAAGGCAAACTGCCTGACGATCTGTATCAGCAGATCAGAAATAAATTCAACGAACATGGTTCTGACTGGTATTCTCTAGTGTAAAGGGATGAAACATTTTCAGGATAAGAATGTTTAATTCAATAAAATAAATAAATTAATGAGGTACTGATGAAATCGTTTGTCTTTTTGCTGCTTCTGGCTTTTGTTATTAAAGCCGATGTGATTAATGATCCGTCTGAAGCAGTCAAATTTGAGTACTTTGTAAAACTCGGCGGCAGTTCTGTTGATAATTATGAGTTTTACACAGTTGAATACCGTACAGTCGAAAAAAGATTTGATGTCGAAACTCTTACAAGACTATCGGAAGATGGCAACGTGAGATTTTCACCTTATTCATTTTATGCACAGCTTTATGTTATCGGCTTTGATCCGGCGAAGACAGACCTGAACAAGGTTATTCAGGAGTTAAGCCTTTATAATCCTGATGCCGACCAGATGCCGCCTGCAGTCAGCTACGTTTCCGAGATGCTGAATCTTGAAAAGGATGATGACTACACAGGTCCTGCCGTTTTTCAGCTTTATTACAATGTTTATATTAATGCGGTAGGCGAAAAAGGCGGAATTGACCTTAAAGCAGCAATGTCAGATTCTCAGAAAGTAAAGCTTCCGGGAGCAAAAAATGATATACTTTCTCTTTCGGATATGATTAACCCGGTGCAGCTTCTCCTTTCACCAGTTGTTCTTGCATTCTTTATCACAGTACCCCTTATTGGATTATCTGTTGTTCTTTTTGTAATCTATAAAAGAAAAAAGGAAGCTCAGAAATTTCTTAATCTGAAGTAATTCTGCAGCGTTGTATTTAAGTTTTATATTATTTTAACGGGACTGCACAAAATGAAAGAACATCTTAAGAATCTGATAAGGCACATGCGCTGGGCCGACAGCATCCACTGGCAAATGTTCAGCAAAAAACCTGAGGTTCTGAAAGATGAGGCTCTTTTTAACAGACTTTTTCACATCCATTTTGTGCAGTCCGCTTTTCTGAGGCTCTGAGAAGCGAACCCCTTACCCGCAAATCACCGGCTGACTTCACGGCTGATCAATTAAGAATTTTATCAGAGGAAAACGGCAAACAGCTTCTTGAGTTTATTGATGAGGCGGATGAGACTATTCTTAACAGCAGAGTAATGATCCCGTGGTTTAAAGATGCCGTTAACGGCTTTTCTGTTCAGGATACACTTATTCAGATCACCATGCACACTCATTATCACCGGGGGCAGAATGCGGCACGTTTCAGGGAACTTGAAGGCACACCGGAACTCACAGATTATATTGTCTGGGTCTATAAAGGAATGCCGTAGAGACACTTTTCACTCTTCAGCAATAATGAAAATCATATCTTCCCTGATTTTCAGGGGGGAACACCCGCCTTCAGCCCCGCTTTTTATTCATCAAGCTGCCTTACATCAAGGAAATAATTCCCGTCGTAATCACTTGTCAGAATAATTCTGTTTGGCCTGCAGCACACAGAACAGTCTTCAACAAAATCCTGCTTGCCGGGCACAGTCAGATCAACCCAGACCACGTTAGGCTCTCCACAATAATGGCAGTACCAGTCAAACTCTTCATCAGTCTGCATGGTCCTTTCCTCATCGCTTTCATACTCTGACTCAAATTCAGTCAGAAAATCATCATCATCTTCGGATATCATAAATAATAATCTCTTTTTAACGGAATTTGGTAAAAAGAAAGATCAGATTCAAGTCATCACTTACAGGAAAAAAGTTTTTTCTTTTTCACATTCTTTGGTCTTGCAGACTCCTGCGTCAGTGACCGTGTAATAATCAGAATCTGCTTTTGCGCAGAAGACCGGGAACCGGATAAGAAAATGGGCGGATATATACCGGAAAGTGTTAAGAAGCAATTCGGAGATCGTTTTTTGCTGAGCAAAGATTTCAGAATATTCAAAGATTTTGTTCATAATTACTTGTATTTGTTGAATCACACAGCAGGAGTTCAAATCCTGTTCTCATACTTATTCAATATGCCGTCAGTCTGTTCAAAATATTAGTCAGAGGATAACTTTGACAATCTCATTGTGAAATCCCCTGAGTAAATAATGCGCTTACATATCAGGCGCCTTCAGATATTTATCAATAAGTCTTAAAAGTGCGGCCCTCTGAAAAGGCTTTTTGATATATGAATCAACCACCGGGTTCTGCGGATTATTCTCAAACTGGTCATAATCATAAGATGATATGGCTATAACAGGAACATTTTCATAACCCTTTTTTGATTTAATTATTTTAGCCAGTTTCATACCGTCCATCCCCCTGCCCAGGTTTATATCCATAAGTATCAGATCAAACTTTCTTCTTTCAATGGTGATGAGTGCCTCTTCAGAATTTACTGCATAACTCATGTCATACTCGCTCTTCAGTATAAGATCAGCAAAAGTGGTGGCAAAATGATCATCTTCCACATACAGTATTTTCTTTCCGGATAATGAATCACCTTTTTCATCTTCATCAGATTTCATTGCCTGCATTTCGGGAGAAGCAATACCCTCAACACTGCTGCGGCTGTTTTTTTGCGGAAAACTGACAATAAAGGTAGTGCCGGTCCCCGGTTCGCTTTCAACCTCAATTTTTCCCCCCATAAGTTCTGTGTACCGTTTAGCTATGGGGAGCCCAAGCCCTGTACCTTCATGTGTTCGTTCATACCCTTCGCTCACCTGCCTGAATTCTTCCCAGATAAGAGGAATATGTTCAGGTTTAATTCCCTGTCCTGAGTCACTGATCCTTATCACTGCATAATTATTCTCTGAGTTTACCGAAATGTTTACCTGCCCTTTTTCAGTGAACTTTAATGCATTATTCACAATGTTGTTAATTATGTTCGGGAAATAATTCATATCAATACAGCATATAACCTCATCAGAAGTCTGCTCAAAGGTATACTTCAGTCCTTTAAGGGCTGCTGTCGCAGAATATAGGCTGAACACCTCCCTGAGTTTCGGAACAATATTAACACACTCGGCCTTCAGGGCTTCAGCACTTGATTCAAGCTTGGCCATAGTCAGAATATAGTCAAGGGTATCCTTCAGTCTGGTGCCGCTGTTAAGAATAACTTTTATCATCTCACGAAATTCATCATTCTCATTCAGTTCTTCAGCAAGCAGTTCTGCATATCCAAGTATCCCGATCAGCGGCGTTCTCAGTTCATGGCTCATATTAGAGAAGAATGAATTTTTTATTCTGTTTATTTCAAATGCTTTTTCTTTGGCAAGAATAATCTGTTCAACCAGTTCTTTTCTCTGCGTTACGTCTTCCATAATTATTATGTAGTTGCTGATCTCATTCTTATCTGAGAATACCGGGGTGACTGATGTTTTCTGCCAGAATGAGTCGCCATTCTTTTTCTTCCTTATAATCTCTTCCTCCCACGCTGATCCGGCAGGTGTATTCTCTCTGATATCCATAAGGAACCGATGGTCATCATCACAGTTAAGGAGATCACGCAATGAGAGATTCAGGCTCTCTGTTTCACTGTACCCGGTTACTTCAGAAAATTTTGTATTGGCATACTCAATTTTACCCGATGAGTCAGCAATTGCTATCATTGCAGGATTATTTGTAACTGCTGCAAGAAGAGTCTGAACCTTCTTTTCTGATCGTTTCTTTTCAAGAAAAAGCCCTATCTGGTTAGATATAATTATAAGCATATCCAGATCTTCAACAGTATAATTTATCTGCGGGCGATTGTGCAGAATTAAAACACCGGTAAGAAAGTCACCCGCAAAAACGGGCAGACCGGTCCGGTTAAAAGAAGGTTTTTCACCCATTTCTTTTTTCATAATACTGCTTAAAGAGAATATATCACCACCGGATGAGATAAGCGGCACACCTGCCGCCGCAACTTCTCTGCTGAACAGAGCAGTGTCATCTGTAATCTTTCCTGCGTGCGGATTGACCGAACTGTCAAAAGTCAGAATAAACGTATCATCTTTCGGGTTATACTCGGCAAGCTGAATTTTTTCAACCGGAAGAGTTCCGGATAATTCTGAGTATACCTTTAACATCAGCATTTCAATGCTTTTAACCTGAACCAGGGTTTCAGCCAGATTATACTGAATATCCGCTGTCAACTCAGCCTTTTTACGGGCAGATATATCACGGGTTGAAGTTATTAAAACAGGTTCATCTCCGACTATTGCACCGCTTATGCTCACTTCGGCATCGTATTCTGTGCCATCCTTTCTTCTGTGCCTGCTTTCAACAATCATATTGACATCCAGTATTTCACTGAATGTTGAAATTATCTCTTCCCTGGAGCACAAGGCTTCAAAATCCCAGGTGTGCAGAGAACTTATTTCTTCCTTTGTGTACCCGAGCATATCACAGAATTGCCGGTTGGCTTCAATAACTTTGTGATTGCAGTCTATAACTGCAATTCCGTCAAGCGAACCGTTCATAATGGCTGAGCGCCTGCTTATTTCTGCTCGCAGTTCTTTTTCACGTCTGTTTTTTTCCTTTGAATTGCTTACAAGCTGAGCAACAAATTTCAGTATGTTGATTTCTTCCTCATCCCAGTTCCTGTAACTGGTCACTGAATCAAAGCCGATGCATCCTGTGCAGAATCCTTCATACATAAGCGGCAGGGTGAGCAGATTTCTTATCCCCTCTTTCTCAAGATGCCGCCTTACAGGATCATCCTTATCCATGAGCAGCACATCGCCCGAGTCTATCATCAAACCTTCCAGGTGCGGAAAAACCAGAGGAGATATGGCACTCATATTAATATTCTGAAGCTGCTCTTTGTATGAAATGATGCCGTCTCTGCACCACTCATGTGTGCTGCTTATGGTTTTATCATGATGATTATAATCGAAAATATAGGCGCGGTCAACCCCTGTGAATTCACCTATAACCTGAAGGGCAATCCCAAGGAAATAGTCATAATTTTCGATCAGAATATTATTGAACTCCACTGCCAGAGAAAGCATCAGCTCTTTAAAGCTCGTGATCTTCCTGATGGTAGCCATCATTTCAGATTCGGAAGTAATATCTCTTATCACTATCATGAAATAAAGAGGATCGTCTTTCCTGTTTTTCAGCAGACTTATATTAACAGCGGCATCAAAAAATGTGTTATCCCTTCGCTTTATTTTAGTTTTGTAATAAGATACCTTTTCTCCGTTTATCAGCAACGGGATAAATTTTAATATCTCCCGTTTATCAGCCTCAGTTAAAAAGTCAAAAACATTTGTCCCTTTCAGCTCATCGGCATGATTGTAACCAAGCAACTCTGCGCATCTCAGGTTGGCAAAATTGAATTTTCCGTCAGGCGCAATAAGAATTATACCTTCATGAGATGTTTCAAGAAGCGCTTTATATTTAAGTCCGTTCTCATCTTCTTTATTCACCGTTTCTGAACTCTGCCCGGCTTCGGTCAGTGTGAAATTCAGTTTGTGCTGATCTGCAGGATAGCAGAACAATTCATAATTAACCCCTTTGTATGAATGGAGATGATTGCTCCTGAACGGCATCCCGTTTTTTTGAATCAGTTCTGCTATTTTTGCAGGTTCTTCTTTTAATTTATCGCTCAGCACTGCCAGCGGTAATCCTGCAAGAGTTTTATAATCGCCTCTGTATCCGGTTATTGCGGCAAAAGATTTATTAACACCCGTTATTGTCAGTATATTTTGTTTACTTTTTTCATCGCGGACACTTTCAACCGACATCATTGGAATTTCTTTTTCTGAAGATGAAGTATCATTATCAGCCGGTGATTCATTCCGGTTTATACTGCCGGTGGTTTTTACCAGAGCAAGATTTAAAATGGAAGCGGTCATTGCCATTACCTTCATCAATTCATCAGAATCCGCCTCTCCTGATTTATCAATGACTTGTATAAATCCAGGTGAACTGCTCCCCTGCTCCCTCACAACAGCACAATAAATGGCTCCTTTTACAGGATTGCCAAGAAAGCGGCAGATGTAAGGAAAATTGTTAAAAAATGATTCATCAATGTCAGTTCTGGAGCATTTTATTTCACCGTTAATAAAAACTGCCGCACCGGGGCTTATTTCGGTAAATGAGAAATTTACAGGATCAATTATGGTTCCTGCTCCGGGAGCAATCATGCTGTTTGAATTATCGCCGGGCTGTGCATTGATGATAATCATTGGCTGATCATGATGATTTGAGGCAATGAGGATGTGATTTTTCTGTATTAAACAGATATCATAAATAAAATCGGAGGTAAACTCAGGCAGTATAATCCTCAGCAGTTCTGATGTTCTTAAGAGCATCTTACTGACCGAATCGAGTGCTGATACCTCCATGCTGTATTTCAGCATTTCATTCAGGTACTGTGAACTGTTAAATGATATCTGCATATTAAATTTTTCAGCTTAAGTTTTTACTTGCACGGGGATGAATCACAAAATAATAAATGCTAATAAACGAAAATCCGTTTCAGGAGACAAAATATTTGAGACCAATGATTGCATTAAAGGATCACCGATAAGCACTTTCTGTTTTAATGACTTACAGAATACTCACTTATACTGGCGAAAGGACTTTTGATACCATATTAAAGGCTGTGCGGGTTATTATCTGCCGGTTGTTTCATTCATAACGGCCTGTGTTTTCAGTCGTTTCTGAAAGACGGATTGACAGGATGAATTCAGCCCTTTCTTTTATAGTCTGTAAATATTTCTCCTCAGTCACTGATAATCAATAATGCCGTTCAGATATCGTAAACTTGTTTAAGTCAGTGAAGGCTGCTGCTCAGAAAAGAGGGGTGAATTCATATGCGGTTCAGAGTCATTTTGTGCGGAATAAAGCAAAGCAGTTAAAGGTGGGTAAAACGAAGCAGATTTCATGATCAGAGCCGGCTGTGCCGGGCTTATAAAAAAGTCACCCCTGATGAAAAACATTTTTGCTGCCAAAAGACAGCTCCGGCGGCCGCTTTTCATCAGGGGGATTAAATTTTCAGATAATTCTCAAAGTCCTCTCAGCGCATTCACAATATTGAGTCTTGCGGCTCTCACTGAGGGGAGAAACCCGCCGATAAAACCCATGATGAGCGCAAACATCATTGACGAGATGATTATCTGAGGTGACATTGCAAAACTGAACGTAATCTCTGAAAATGAAGAGAAATTCAGAGTTGAAATCTTCACAAATGAAAGAAACGATGCAAGAATCAGCCCTGAAGCCCCGCCTATGATTGAGAGCAAAAGTGATTCAATCAGGAATGCAGATAATATGCTCCGTCGTGAAAAACCAAGAGCACGCATAGTGCCTATCTCAACAGTACGGTTGGCAACTGCGGCATACATTGTTATTGCTGCCCCTATTGTTGCACCGAAACTGAATATCACGGTCACAAAAATGCCCACGATATTGATGAAAGTGGAAAGAGCTTCAGAGAGTTCCTCATAATACTGCTGTTCAAGCTTTGCCTCAAACTGGTTAAGCCGCTTGTCTTTTGCCAGGAAAAGATTGAACGCATCAAGCTGATCAGGCGACGTGAGTTTAGTGGTGATCGTGCTTACTGCGCTGCCTCGGTTAAATGCAGAGAGCACCTGTTTAGCATCAGCCCAGAATTCAGAATCGAAACCGCTTCCGTCGGTTGAGAAAACACCCACTATCGTCCATTCACCACCGGCAAATTTAATTTTCTTACCAACTCCGGCATCGGGAAACTTCCTCAGAATTGCCTCTCCGACTATAAGCTCATTAACCCCGAAACGGAATTCCCGTCCGCCGGTGATCTTCATGGTCGGCCTTAACAGCTTATAAGTTTCATTAACGCCGCGTACAGTAAGATTACCCATAGCGCCGTCATCACGCTGAAGATTTATTATAACAACAGGCTCATTTGAGACCAGAGGCTTGCCGCCGGCTGTTCTCACCACGAACCTGGAAGTGGCAATTATCTGCTGGGCATCTCCGTCAATAATGCTTGATATTTCACCCTGCGCCGATTTTCTCATTATTTTTATATTATCGGGCTCACCGGTTGCCTTTAAGGTCTTCTGAATACCGTAAGCCATCATTAAAACTGCAGCAAAAACGAAAGCAACGAGCGCAATGCCAAAAACAGTGATAAGTGTTGTGAGTTTTCTTCTTTCAAGACTTTTAACAGTATATTTTATTGGTATCATATCCGTCTCCTTTACCCGACAAACCTTAAGCCCTCAACAATCTTAGTGTTGATGGCTTTATGGATTGGAAATACCGACGCAATCACACCCACAAGAAGTGCTGCTGCAATGGCAAATACGATAGTTATTGTCTTAACTTCAAGAACCGGGAAAATTGTTTTGGGCACAACCTGATTGAGCCCCGCAACAAGCTGGAGCGCCAGCAGGAGACCAACAACAGCCCCGATTGAGGCAATAACCATTGATTCACCCAGTATCAGACCGGTAAGGTGCTTGCCTGAAAAGCCAAGAGTTTTGAGTACAGAGTATTCGCGCGTTCTTTCTCTGGCGGCCATTATCATTGTATTGCCGAGGACAAGTATGATTATCCCGATTATCACATATGAAACTACATTCATGGCAGTGATAATGGCATCGGTTGATGCTAGAAAGCCCTGGTTAAAAGATTTTTCGGTCTCTGTCTTTGTTTCGTTTGTGCTGTTCTTAAAATATGAATCAATTTTGGCTGATATTGCTGCCGTTTTGTTAACATCATTAACCTGTACAATGTACCAGCCAATTTCATTTGCCCTTATGGGATCTTCTTTTTCAAGGCGCTGATTAACGTAATCCCATCTGAAGAGCATTCCTGTGGCATCTGTGATCTTATCACGGGGCTGATAAATTGCAACAACCTTAAAATCCCAGATTCCGGGGTAGATATCCCCTTCAAGGGTTACTATATCCCCTTTTTTGATCCCGAACTGCTCTGCAGTAGCTCTGCCAATCACACAGCCTGATATTTCTTTGGCAAGCTCAGCCTTCTCATCGTTTGTGATCATGTACTCCGGATAAACTTCAAAAAAGGTCTTGTGATCAACGGCAAGCCTTGCAAAAAAATTCGATTTGTCTTTATACACGCCCTGAAACCAGTTAGCGTATGAAACTACGTTCACACCGTCAACTTTGCCGATTTTTTCACGGTAAGCTACCGGCAGGGGGAAAATGAAGGAAACGGAATTTCTTACGATCAGCCGGTCGGCTGATGCGGCTTCAACACCAATATTCCAGGCAGTGATGATTGTTCTCATAACTATGAAGGCAATGACCGCCACAGATATGCCCAGAATTGTAAGAGATGTTCTCAGTTTATGCCTGAGAGCATTTTTAATCATGATTTTAAGGATTTTCATGCAACCTCCTTCACAAGCTCCCCTTTTTCAAGATGCAGAATCCTGCTGGCTCGTGCGGCGGCATGAGGATCATGTGTAACCATTACAATTGTTTTATGAAAATCTTTATTCAGTTTTCCCATCAGATTGAGGATCTCTTCGGCAGAATTCTTGTCAAGATCACCTGTGGGCTCATCAGCAACAATGATTAGGGGATCTGTTACTATTGCCCTTGCAATTGCAACTCTCTGCTCCTGCCCCCCCGATAGCTGCTTGGGTGAGTGATGCATCCTGTCGCCAAGCCCCACAATTGTAAGGGCTGTTTCAACATGCTTCTTCCTTTCAGCCTTATTAAGTTTTGTCAGCAGCAGGGGCAGTTCAACATTTTCAAAAGCGGTGAGTACCGGTATAAGGTTATAGAACTGAAATATGAACCCGATATTTGCAGATCTCCACTTTGCCAGATCAGATTCACCCATGCCGGCAATATCATTGTTATCTATGATGACATGACCGTCACTGGGCCGGTCTATTCCGGCAATGATGTTAAGCAGTGTGGTTTTCCCCGATCCCGAAGGACCCATGAGCGCAAGGAATTCTCCCTTTTCAACCTCAAGATTCAGCCCGCTGAGAACAGGTATCTCAAGGTTATTTCTCCAGTATGATTTATGAAGCTCTTTTATTTGTATGATAGCTGACATCTCTCACCTTTATTTTTTTATCCTGACTTTAAGTCCCGGGGTGATATCCGGAGTTATTTTTTCTACCACCTGATCCCCTTCTGCCAATCCTGAAGTGATTTCCACATTGAAACCGTATTCCTTGCCCGTAGTCACTTCGGTTTCGGTTATTTTCTCATCCTTAACCTTGTAAACATACTTCTTTCCGCCTTTTTCAAGCACAGACCCCAGGGGAACAGAAAGAAATGATTTTTCATCAGTAACTTTAACCTCACCTGCCAGAAATGAAACTCTTGCGCGCATTTCAGGTAATACTTTATCATCATAATCCCTGAATCCTATTTTCACGAGCACTGTTGCTTTTGACCTGTCGGCCGTGGGGACAATCTTTGCCACAAATCCCGGATAACCTTTTTCAGGGTAAGCATCAAGATATATCTGGCATTCCATGTTAAGAGCAACTTTATCAATATTTGATTCAGACACATCAGCTTCAACCTGCAGTGATTTCATATCTGCAATTGTCACCACCGCAGCCCTTGAATTTGCTCCTCCTGCAAGGGGGGCAACTACCTCGCCAATTTCCGCATTTTTTGTAAGCACGGTACCGTCAAAAGGAGCTCTTATGAGAGTGTTCTCCAGATTGACCTTAAGGGTTTTTATATCCGATCTCGCAAGATCAATTGTGGCTTTCACTCTGTTCAGCCTGCTTTCCGCAGTCTCAAGTGCGGTTTCTGTTTCCATCCCCTTTTCAACTAATGTTTTAACACGCCTGTAATTATTTTCGGCTTCTTTCAGATCAGCTTCGGCTAACTTTAAGTTTGACTCAGCCTGCTCAATCTGTGCTTTAACGTCATTATCCTCAAGCCTGGCAATGACTTCATCCTTCCTGACCTTATCACCCTCAACCACCCCCAGAAAAACCAGCCGTCCTGTGGCTTTTGAGGCTATGGCTGCTTTTCTCTGAGCAACAACGTAACCATTGCCGGTGAGCAATGCCTCTGATTCTGTGGGGGTCTGTATTATTGCGGTTGTCAGTTTAACCTCAGGCGGAGGATTAAAAATATCAGACATCAGATTGTATATAAAATATGCTGCAGCAATAATTATAACTGCATATATTACATATTTGATTGCCTTACCCTTGTTTTCGGGATTTTTTCTTTTGCTGCGGTCTATCCGCAAAGATGAAAGATCTGTTTCCTGTTCGGTCATGTGTCAGTCTTAATTTATTTAGGAATGATTCTGATATTAAAATGATATGTTCGTCATTATAGCAATAAGAAGTAAAGAGGATTAAACTGAGAGCAAAACTAAGAAAAATTATTTTATGATTTAAATCATTTATCCTTTATATGATCCTTCTGCAATAATAAATCAGGGACTCTTACTGATAGCTCTTAAGTTAAAAAAAATAATAATATTAAAACTGCATGGGGCATAACTATTCGATATTATAAATTCAGGCCATATTACAGCTGCCTCCTGAAAGAACTCAGCATTCAACTCTCTTTGTGTTCATTTCCCCGTTCATGATTACACCGGTTTATTTCTTCTTAATAATTCTTTAATTCTCTGTTAATGTAGCCTTAATTTCTCTTTCATAAATTTGTGCAGCCAATTAAATACAACGGTGCATTATGAAGAAAATTGAGATCAGAAATATAATACTCGCCAAAAATCCCGGATTTCTAAGCAGTTTCCCTCAATTTGTAAGGAATCTTGCCTTCAGCCTGATTGAAAAATTCCTGAAACTTAATGAGATAAATATGTTTCTTGAAAAGAACCGGAATCTGAGGGGCATTGATTTTATTGACGAATTTTTTGAATACCTTGATTTTTCATATATAATTTCAAAAAAGGAAAGAGACCGGATTCCCTCTGAAGGCAGGCTGATAATTATATCAAATCACCCGCTGGGCGGGCTTGACGGGCTCGCACTCCTCAAACTTGTATCTGAAGTGAGAAAAGATGTAAGAATAGTTGTCAATGACGTTCTCACTCATATCACAAACCTCAGTGATCATTTTCTGCCTGTAAATGTTTTTAATTCTGAGATTCAAAGAGAGAATTACCTGAAAATAGGAATGGCCCTAAAGAATGAGGAGGCCGTTATCATCTTCCCGGCAGGTGAGGTTTCAAGACTGACTCCCGGAGGTGTAAAAGACGGGAAGTGGAACAAGGGAATCCTTACATTCGCCAAAAAATTTAACGCTGATATACTCCCCGTTCATGTCTCAGCACGCAACTCAGTTTTATTTTATCTCTTTTCAATGATTCATAAAAGAGCATCCGTGTTCCTGCTTCCGGCTCAGTTATTTAATAAACGGCACCGTAACATACTCATCAGAATTGGCGAACCTATTTGCCAGTCAACTATTTTCAATTCGATTGATACTGCTAAAATGCAGCTGAAACTTCTGAAGAAACATCTTTACCGAATCGGCAGCAACAAAAATGGTGTTTACAAAACAGAAAAAAGCATTATTCAACCCCCTGACCATAAGGAAGTTGTTAAACAGCTCTCAACCAGCCTTCTGCTCGGAAGCATGCACGACGGAAAGGAGCTGCGGCTTGTGAAGGGTGACAATTCAACTGCTGTGATTAAAGAAATAGCAAGGCTGAGGGAGATTACGTTCAGGAAAATTGGTGAAGGCACCGGCAGAAAACTTGACAATGATATTTCAGACAATTATTATTCACACCTCGTTCTGTGGGATCCTACCGGACAGGATATAATCGGGGCATACAGAATGGGTGACTGCAGAAAGATAATTGAAAACCATGGCATCAGCAATCTTTATACCGGAACTTTGTTTAACTTTTCCGATGATTTCATTCCGCTTCTGAATGAAACAGCGGAACTTGGCAGAAGTTTTATCCGATCACACTACTGGAATACAAATGCGCTTGATTACCTCTGGCAGGGGCTGGGAGCATGGCTCAGTCTGAATCCTCATATAAGATACCTTATGGGGGGTGTAAGTCTTAGCGGAGCATACCCCCCCGAAGCAGCCGCCCTCATAATTTATTACTTCAAAAAATGGTATTCGGCTGATGAGGAACTGGCCGTCTCAAAAAACCGGTACCTGCTCAGCAGTGAACTGAACCGGGAAATTTCTGCAATTCTTAATTCAGCAGATGCTGCATCCGACTGGCAGATTCTCAAGAGTAAACTTCAGCAGTTCAATCTTTCAGTTCCCCCTCTTTTCAGACAATACACAAATCTGTGTGAACCTGATGGGGTGCGCTTTCTTGATTTCGGGATTGATCCTGACTTTGGCAATTGTATAGACGGCTTCATTCTTATAGATCTTACCAGAATAAAGCCTGAGAAAAGAGCCCGGTATTTCAAAACCTTAAGAAAATCAGGCGCTGCCTGACCATCACCGCTTTTCCCTTTTGAGTTCAAATTTCCTTTGGATGCTTGATTTACTTCACATTCAAAGGTATATTTCGATAAAATTCAGTTTTAAGAGAGCAACTTATTTTTTTTCTGATGAATCTTTTATAATTTGAGTTCTGAATCGTATCAGAATATTCTGAGCGGAATTCATTCATCCTTTAAGGAGCAGATTTCAGGCTGCTTTACTAATTAGTGCGGCTGAGAGGCGGAGTTTGTATGTCATTAAGGCAAATCCTGTTGTTTGTTGAGACGGGTTCAGGTTACCCGGCTGCATCAGAGTGTCTTGCGTACAATGGTCAGTATGAAATTCTGCAGTCCGATACTGCAATCGATACCGCCGCTTTTCTCCGGGAAAATAATGCGCGAATAAGCCTCATAGTTTTCGAGACAGATAAACCTGATCCGCCTGACCTTAATAGCTTACCGCCTGACCTGTTTGAATCGGGCAAACCTCTCATTGTTTTAAGTCATCACAATTCTGAACTGCTTGAGGAATTCTATCTTTCACACGGGGCTGATGAATTCATCACACTTGATGAATATAAATCGGCACTCCCCCGTTTAGTCAGAAAGTATCTCCTTAAGGAAAATAAAGAAAAAGATATCCATGATTTTGAAAAAATATCATCAGCACTGTTTAATCAGGATATTGTGGGCGTGGGCTTATTTGATTCCCGGACCGGCAGATTCCTCAGGGTTAATGAAAAATACTGTCTGATCACAGGATATACTCAGGAAGAATTGCTTGATATCGTCTTTATGCAGATCACACATCCGGATGATCTTAATCAGGATCTTGAACGAATGCAGCAACTGCGCCTCAACAGCATTCAGAGCTTTACGATTAACAAAAGGTACATCCGCAAAAACGGGGAGACAGTTTGGGTACATCTGACGGTTTCGGCCGCATCACGTGCCGGTGATGATCTGCTGAAACACATTGCCATTATTTATGATATAACCTCCCGTAAAGAAGCCGAACAAAAGCTTCTGGATACTGAAAGGCATTACAGGGCACTGACTGAACGGGCTGCAGATGGAGTCGTACTGCTTGACGCGACGGGTAAAATGACTTATGCAAGTCCCGCTGCATTAAAACTTTTCGGCTACAGTTACGAGTCCCTTAAATCCTCTGAACCTTCCGAACTTACTCATCCTGATGATCTGCCTTTGGTAATGGAAACCTTTAATCTTATAAAGAATGATCCTGAGCTTACCCCTTCGCTTGAATACAGGTTCAAAGCGGCAGCCGGCGAATGGAGATGGGTTGAAGCAACATTTTCAAATCTGCTTGATGAACCATCAGTTAATGCTTTTGTACTTAATTTCCGTGATACAACTGAAAAAAAGAAATCTGAGGCCGAATTAAGTTCAGCCCGGTCAATGCTGACGGAAATCACCTCAGCCTCTCCTGATTTCATCTACATCTTCAGCATTGATGAAGACCGTAATATTTATCAGAATAAATCTGTTAAAGCGGCTCTCGGTTACAGCACTGATTACGGACCCGAAGAAGGGACCGTTGAGTTCTTCAATGAATTTATTCATCCGGATGACCGGCCGCAGTTTGACTATTTCTATAATGAAGTTAATAACTGGAGTGATGATTTTGTTTTCTATTTTGAATACAGACTGAAATCAAATAACGGAGGATGGTGCTGGTTCAGGGGCAGCGAAAAAATATTTGAGAGAGTTGATGGCAGGGTTACAAAACTGATTGGCACCGCTGCAGATATAACACACAGAAAAATAGAAACTGAAATACTTGAAAGAAGCGAAGAGAGGCTTCGCGAAGCGCAGGAAACCGCTCATCTCGGCAACTGGATTTTCTATGTTGATGAAAACAGGCTTGAATGGTCTGATGAAGTGTTCAGGATTGCAGGCATGTCTGAACCTTTCACCAACCCCTCACCCGAAGAATATTTTAACACAATTCATCCTGATGACCGGGAGCTGTTTCATACAACCCTTGAAGAGAGTTTCAGATCAGGTAATCCTTATGAAATTGAGCTGAGACACAAAAAACCCGACGGCTCTTTTAATCACACTCTCACCCGGGCAAAAATGATATCTGAAAACGGGCGGATAGTAAAAGTGACCGGCACGGTGCTTGATATCACTAATCAGAAGCAGACAGAAAACGAGCTCGCTGAATTTCAGACTTTCCTTACATCCTCTCTTTCTCAGTCGCCTGCAGGCATTATTATCATGAATTACCCCGATTTCAGAATACGCTTTATAAATGAGGTTGCACTTAAACTCAGCAGCCTCTCACCTGAAGAAATTAAAGCATATGATATTAACACCTCTGAACTCAGATGGGATGTAAGAACAAGCAAGAACGAGGATGTCACATTCAGTGATTATATCATACACAAAGCAGTTGCATGCGGCGAAACAATTAAAGATGAACAGTCAATAATTTTAAACTATCATGGCGATGCCACCTGGATAAGCACACTTGCCTCACCCGTTTTTGACAAATCGGGAAAGCTGTTTGCACTGATTATAATCATGAATGACATAACAGAGCAAAAAAGAGCAGAATTGTTCCGGGAAACAATGCTCAACATAAATAATATTCTGCTTAAGGAAACAAATTTCGGGAGGATAGGGGCTGAAATCAGAAATCAGCTTTCATCTCTTCTCTATACCGAAAACTTTTACATCGCTTTCACAGACAGGAAAAAAGGGACGATTTACACTGAATTCTGCACCGATGAAAAAGATGAAATTCTTGAATGGCCTGCAGAAGGCTCTATGACAGATTATATTATAAGAAATAATGTATCATGCCTGTATAATAAAAATGAGATAGAAGATATTGTAAAGAGAAAAAAAATTCTTCAGATAGGATCTCTGCCTGTTTCATGGGCCGGAGTACCTCTTTTTGTGAGGGAAGAGCCGGTGGGTGCGGTTGTGGTTCAGTCTTACGATGAGAATGTTATCTATGATGCATCAGATCTCAGGACCCTGGAGATCGTTGCCAAGCAGCTCAACATTTTCCTTGAAAAACGTGATGCCGAAAGCGAACTCCTTAAACTTTCAAAGGCCGTGATACAAAGCCCTGCATCGGTTGTAATAACGGATACAGAAGGAAATATAGAGTTTGTAAATCCCAAATTCACTGAGATTACGGGTTACACTCTTGATGAAGTGATCGGGAAAAACCCTAATGTTGTAAGATCCGGACTCATTAGCAATGAGGTTTACCGTGAGTTCTGGCAGACTATTAAATCGGGCAGGGAATGGCGCGGTGAGTTTCTGAACAAGAAGAAAAACGGAGAACTTTTCTGGGAGGATGTATCAGTTTCCCCCCTGCTGAACGACAACGGAGAAATCACCAATTTTGTGGCAGTAAAAGAGGATATCACAAAAATTAAGGAAATGATATCTGAACTGACAAGAGCTAAAGATGAGGCCGAAACCATGAACAGGGCCAAGTCATCATTTTTTGCAAATATGAGCCATGAATTGAGAACTCCCCTTATTGGTATTCTCGGTTATTCAGAAGTGCTTGAAGAATCACTCGATGATCAAAATCTCGTGAATATGACCAGGACAATAAATTCAAGCGGGCAGAGGCTGCTTGAAACCCTCAACATGATTCTTAATATTTCCAAACTTGAAGCCGAAAAAGTTGATATTAAGCTTTCACAGGTAAATCTTATAACTGTTATTGAAGAAGCATTTGCATTATTCAGGCCGGCTGCATCACGGAAAGGGCTCGATTACACTCTTCAGCTCGAGACCAATAAAATAATCTGCATTCTTGACCCGGCGATAGTTCATAATATTCTGAATAACATCTTAAACAACGCGGTTAAGTTCACCTCGACAGGCGGAGTGTCGGTTTCTGCAGGAATCATTGATGAAAAAGCTTATGTAAGAGTGACTGATACTGGAATAGGGATAAGCGAAGAAGAAATGTCTTTCATCTGGGAGGATTTCAGACAGGCTAGCGAGGGTATGAGCAGGAATTATGAAGGCACCGGGCTCGGGCTGAGCATTGCCAAAAAATACACCGAGCTTATGGGGGGCACCATCTCAGCAGAAAGCGTTTACGGTAAAGGGAGCACTTTTGAAGTATGTTTTTCGGTTTCCAAAACATAACTGATACATGATTCCGGAAAGAACAGGATATCAAAAATGAAACGGGAAAGGGTTCACACCGGGTTAAGCCTGCTTTACGTTGAGGATGATAATATTGCCACGGAGTACGTAGAGCTTATCGTCAGACCTGAATATTATTTCACTTCTGCCGTTAACGGCGAAGAGGCACTTACAAAGATTCAGGAAACCCGATACGATATTCTCCTGATTGATATTAACCTGAGGAAGGGATATGACGGAATTTCCCTTACCAAAAAGATCAGGGAATCTGAAAATTACAAAGACACACCCATTGTGGCTGTCACCGCTTACGCAATGTCGGGCGATAAAGAAGAATTCCTTGCAAACGGCATTGACTATTACCTCCCCAAGCCTTTCAGACATGTTGAACTGCTGCAGATGCTTTCAGAGATTACCGGCCGGATCAAGGCTGCCGGCCGGTAACCACTAACCAAAATTAATAGTATAAAATAATAACACTTATAAGTCTGTTCTCTTCAGGTGCCCGATGCAATATTGTTCTCAGGCATGTGACTTCACTGATTTTGTCACCTGAAAAACTGAAAACCGGAGTTAATAACCGGCATTGTTATGGGCTGTGAGTATAAAAATGCTCCTGCGGGTTGCTGATATCCCAGATTCTGCACAAGCGATGAAAGCCGGTCTTTTTGCCCTGTTGTAAGAGTGTTGAAAATCTCTGTGAACACCGTTGCGTACAGGTAACTTATTCTCCCGTCCAGTTCACCGTACTTCTCAGAAAGTGATATGATGAGTAATGAATCAGGCTGAGATCCGTTCATCAATTTTCTGAGCTCAGAAGATATCGGTTCCCTGGTCTGAACCATTTCATTTAATGCTGCCCGTTGATTATTCAGCAGGAGATCAATTTTCGCGCTCTGATCAGCACTCAGCACAGAAAGAAAATCCGTCCCGGCGCTGGCCGTAAGCTGTTCATTTATTGTATAGTTCGGATTCCCCATTGCAGGCCAGTCTTTCAGATAAAATGAACCGAAATATGTACCATGCCGCTCCGGACAAAAATAAACATCGGATATCACACTACCGGCATACCATGAATACATTTCACTGGCATAAGTCATGACTGCCACGTTAACATCTTTGTTCAGATGAAGATCACGCAGCGGATCCTGAAGAGTTCTGTTCCAGTTTCCTGCGCCGTTCAGATTTTTCAGGGCGTCAAGTTTTATTCTCTGATCCGCACTGAGCGAAGCAATCACCTCCCCGAAAAGTTTCGCCCTTTCATAGCTGATTTTACCATCCAGGTTGTAAAGTGAGGCTGTAAACTGCTCAACAGCCTGGTTATCCAGCACAGAAGTTCCGGCAGGGAAATCACTTTCCTTGAGTCGCCTGAAAGCTTGTAACAATGGAAAACGCATATAGGCAAAATCATTGATATCATCAATCTGCTTTTGTGCAGCGGCGACATACATATTAATCTGGCTGCTGTTAAGAATATTAAGAACGTTAAAGGCAATAATAGTCACAAAATCTGTATTGTGACCAAGATTGGTGGGGTCATTATCCCGCAGATACTGGAATCCGCTGTAATCAGCTACTTTGCCGGGAGGCAAAAATGATTGAGAGCCAACGCTGCCGGTCAGAAAAGCAAGCGCATCAAAAGATATTGTGTTTTTCTGCGCTTCATCAGAAATGCTTTGTGAGATTGTGTAGCGCACAGCCTGAGGAGTTACGGTTGCTGTGGTTGGGTTCTCCTCCGTGCAGCCCGAACAAACTAAAATAAATGATAATAACAGAGCAGTTAATATTACCGGGGCATAATATCGGGTTCCGGAGTGGACATTATTTGACCATTCATCTGAACTTCTTTCTTGTTTCATCACACACTCCTTTTTGAAGATTAAAGAATCTCCCCTCTCAATAAATTTTGAGTCTCGATGTAACAGAATGGTTTAAAGAAAAATGCGTTATGAAAAAATATTTCAGGGGATTCAGGCAGGCAATATTCAAAAGCAGGTGTCATAACTTGAACCGACTGCTTTTCTCCCGGTTTTCAGCAACTCTTCACACCCCTCAACAACGGCGAAGGTAATGAATGAGATGAAAAGTAAAATCATATCCGGGGGATAAACAGAATGCGTGGAAATAAAAAAAGCCTGAGATTTTTCTCAGGCTTTTTATGTGCTGCCCTGCCAGGGGTCGAACCTAGACTCTTCTGATCCAGAGTCAGACGTGTTGCCAATTACACCACAGGGCATTATCATTAACCAGTTAAAACTGGACTACAAATGTAATAAACAGATTTTATTTATCAAAACGGACTGCAATTTTTTCTTTGTTCAGGGAGATATTTTTGGACTGAATATCAGCCTTTTGCTCTGAAAAACACCAGCCAGACACTGACACTCACCGAAACCAGTATCATGCCCGCGGTTATAATTTTTGCCTTCAGGGGCATTTTCAGGTCGCCGTAATAATACTGCGCATATTTCCCGAAATATTTATGCTCCATGATCCAGTCATGCAGTCTTTTTGAGCTTCTTGAAAAGAAGTACACAGAAAGGATAATAAAAACCACGCCGGGCATCAAAGGCACAACAAACCCGATAACGCCCAGAATAATGCACAGAAAACCAAGAATTATGTAGAGAATACGGAGTGGTTTACTTTTATAAACGAGACTTCTTTCCATTAAACAGCCAATCAGTTATAAATTATTGAGAATAAACTTAGTCATCATATTAAACAGATGTATTCTTGCAGATGTTCCTCTTATTCCGTGTTCTTTTTCAGGATAAAACATGGTCTCAAACGGTTTTTCAAGCTCAATAAGTTTCTCCGCGAGCTTAACTGCATTCTGGAAATGGACATTATCATCAGCAGTGCCGTGAACCAGGAGAAGATTTCCTTTGAGGTTTTCTGCGTTTTCGATAACAGAACCTGATTTATAACCTGCCGGGTTCAATTCTGGGGTTGACATAAATCTTTCTGTATAGATATTGTCATAAAACTTCCAGTCGGTTACCGGCGCTACGGATATAGCCGCTTTGAAGTGCTCAGGGGCTTTAACCAGAGCCAGAGCAGATGTATAACCGCCGTAACTCCACCCCCATATCCCGATTCTGCTGAGATCAGCAAATCCAAGGGATGAAAGATGGTTTATAAACGCCTTCTGATCTTCAATTTCATAATATCCGAGTTTATTCTGCATATACTTTTTGGCAGCCCTCATATTCCCTGCCGTTCCGCGGTGATCCATTGCAGCAATGATATACCCCTTTGAAACCAGAAGCTGGTGCCATAAATATGTTGTGCCTCCCCACCTGTCGGTAACCACCTGTGAGAGCGGCCCGCTGTAATTATAAATCAGCACAGGGTATTTTTTGCCCGCATCAAAATTCTGAGGCTTTATCAGATAGTAATTCAGTGTAACGCCGTCAGAAGTTGTGAAATTGCTGAATTCAAGCGGCTGAAAACTGTAACCCGTGCTCTTTAAATCATCTTCATGCTCAAAGCGCTTTATCACTTTCCCGCCCGAATGCATTACTACAGATGCAGGCATTTTGTCTGAGGCAGAATATGTGTTGATAAAAGCTATGCCGTCCGGAGAAAAATTTCCCGCATTCCATCCTTTTTTGGGAGTGAGCGTGGTTTTCTTTCCTGAGGCGAGTTCTACAGAAAATATATTCTGATACTGTTTCCCGAACTCCTTTGATGAATAAATCACCGTGTTTTCAAGCTTGTTGAAGGCTTCAATTTTCTCAACATCATAGTCCCCTCTGGTAATCTGTTTAAGAGTGAGATCTTTACCAAGCTGATAAATATGATTGTGTCCGTCTTTATCTGATGTCAGCAAAACCGAACCGTCAGGAAGAGGGGTCATATCATTATTAATCTCTGTCCACACATCTGCTTTTTCAGAGTATAATTCTGAAAGAGAACGCGAAGCGGCATTATAGCTGAAAATCTTAAATTCCTTTTGTGATCTCGAAAGATACTGGATCAGGAGATTTTCACCCGTGTAATCAAATTTTATCCGCGGTATATAGTCATCTGCCTTCATCGGCACCGGAACGGGTCCGGTGAGCTCGCCCGATTTGGTATCGTACACATAAACTGACACCACTGCCGGGGCAAAGCCTGCTTTAGGGTATCTCAGATTCATGAAATTAAAATTAACAGAATCCCATTTGGCGATACTGAGCAGCGGCACACTGCTCTGATCAGTTTTCCAGAATGCAAGATAACGGTCGTCCCTGCTCCACTCATAAGCTCTGATTATGCTGAATTCCTCCTCATAAACCCAGTCAAAAACTCCGTTCAGAATTGACTCGCTGCCATCTTTCGTTACCCGGATCTCTCTGCCTGTGCCTGTTTCAAGCAAATAAAGATCATTGTTATTCACATAGGAGATATATTTCCCTCCGGGAGAAAAATGAATATTCACTGTCTCTCCCGCGGGGTTGAATGATGATTTCACTTTTTCATCGGCAGTGCTGTAAAGATGAAATGATCCGCCGCTTTTTTTACTGCGCGCAGAAAGAAGATCATAAAACAGGAGATATTCACCCCCGTAAGACCATTCATATCCTTTTATTCTGAGACTGTTTCCGTCACCGCTCTTAAGGATATTTTCATCAAGCACCTTCTTTTCAACGCCGTTAACGGCATTGATGAGCACAAGCTCCCTGCCGTTTGAGGCTTCCCTGAGATATGAAAACTCAGAAGCTCCGTGAGCAGCCGGAATCCATTCAGTTCCCTGAAGTGAAAATGGTGTAAATGCTTTATCACGGTACACAGCCTCAACTGTAAGCTGTTTCTGCGCTGAAATAATCCCTGTCAAAAATAAAAAAGCGGCGATCAGAATTTTTCTCAAAACGGTATCTCCCTCGTTTGTGTGAGTTATTCGGTCATATTATCAATGGTGTCAGTCAGACCCGACATATCAAGCACCTCTTTGATCTCGGGCCTCATATTGATCAGTTTCACCACGTCATTAATATTCACTTTGTATTTTTTTGCTGTTTCATCTGCTGTTCTGTACATAAGAAGGAATGCCCTTATTCCGGCTGATGAAACAAAATCAACCATGGCAAGATCAACAAAGACCGTGCCTTTGTAATTAATTATAAAAGACTCAACCGTATCTCTGAAATCAGTTACGGAAGCGGCGTTAAGCTTGCCGTCGCATTTAACCACCACACCGTATGGAAGCGAGTCAATGGTAAAGTACATATTTAAACTCCGGTTTAGATTAAGGATAGAAATTATAAACTCAATTTAAAGGCAATGATTAACTTAAACAAACAGATGGTAATAGTTGAATCATGTTAAATTTGTATTTTTGAAGCTTAACTATTACCGGATTCTGAAAAATGTCCCTTAAAACTCCCCCCGGTCCCTCGGCATCAGAGTTCCTGATGTACTTCCCGGGTTTGCTGTATGATCCTCTTACCACTCTTAACAGAATTTGTGAGAAATATGGTTCATTTGTGAGGCTGGGGTTTGGAAATGACCGGGTGTATCTTGTAAATGATGCCTCTGCACTAAAAGAAATACTCAAATCTGATTATCTCAGATTCCCCCGCGGAAAAACACTGGATGATGTGAGATTTCTTCTCGGTGAAGGACTTTTTGCAGCCGACCATGAAATCTGGTCGACTCAAAGAAAACTGATTAAGCCCGCTTTCCACAGCGAAGCCTTTCCCCTGCTTGAAAAAGTAATCAGAGATGAGCTTACTGCCCTCAGAGAACAACTTGACAGATTTGCGGCCACCGGAGAGTCGTTTGATTTTGAGCGGATGATGAAAAGGCTGATGTTCAGGATAACAGTCAGAAATCTGTTCAGCGGTGATATTAAAGCAGATCCGGATGAAATAATTGAAGCGCTTGATATCATAACAGGCTACGCAAGTTTTGGTTCGCATACAATGACCATTATTAAAAAGACTCTGTATTCTTCACTCGGAAAAAAATACCGTACTCCGGCAAAAATTCTCCGCGCTGGTCAGGTTATTGAAGATTTAGTTAACCGCATCCTGAATAATGTGTATAATTACCCGGAGCAATGCGGCACTTTCCTGAACATACTGATTAACGAAGCACAGGCCGGCAGAATCCCCCGCCGGCAGGTAGTTGACGAAATGAAAAATATTATCTTTGCGGGGTTTGACACAACTGCCGAAGCTCTCACATGGTCATTCTTTTCAATATTTAATCACCCCGGCATCCTGATGAAAACAAGAGAGGAAGTCGAAGGAAAAGAACCACCCGATTATAAAAATGTTTTCAGGCTTCCATACACACAGAACGTGGTTAAGGAGACTCTCAGACTGTTCCCGCCTGCATGGGCTTTTCACAGAATCACCACTGCTGAATCGGTACTCTCGGGATACACCCTTCCGGTTAACTCATGGCTTTTTATTTCACCCTGGCTCATACACCGAAGCAGCCTCTTCTGGAATAATCCTGAAGAGTTCAATCCCGGGAGGTTCAATGATGAAGAAAGATCCCAGGGAATCAGATTTGAATACATCCCTTTCGGTAACGGGCCGCACGTCTGCATAGGCAACGGGATCGCAAATTTTGAGCTTCTTTACATGATTGCCTCCCTTGTGCCTGAATATAATTTTACATTTGCTGATAAAAAGCCGCCCCGCCTTGTTTCGGGAATAATCATAAGGTCATCAAAACCGGTGATGGCGCAGGTCAGAAAGGTCTGATATGAGTAAGTTATTAACTGCAGCCTGTCCCGGATCATCTTTTCTCACGAAAAGGAGATACCCTCAAAGTTTTTTTTCTTTTTTTCATCCGGAAATGCAGACCCCGCCGGGGAGATGCCGTGAGTCTTAAAGCGCCGCCCGGGCCCTCCCCTTTCGGTTTTATCATTATGCTCCCCGGTTTGTTACTGAATCCGGTGGTGAAACTTAATGCAGTCTGCAAAAAATACGGTCCGGTAATTAAACTCGGAATTGCCGGCAACTATTCTTATATAATTAATGACAAAGAGATTATCAGGCAGATTCTGAAGACCGATTATATTAAATTCCCCAGAGGGAGAACTCTTGACGAGATTAAATTCCTGCTCGGTAACGGTATTTTTGCCTCTGAACATGAGTTGTGGTCGGTAAGAAGAAGACTGCTTAAGCCCGCATTTCACAGCAGCATTTTCCATAAACTTGAAAATGTACTGAAAGAAGAACTGCAGAAAACCACTCTGAAATTTCAGGAATTTGCATCCGGGGGAACCCCGTTTGAACCCGAGGCAGAATTTCAGAAAATGCTTTTCAGCGCCACAATAAGAAACCTTTTTGCCGGTAAAATCAGCGCAGATACTGAACCTGTTATTCAGGCACTCAATAAAATTCTCGCATATCCCGGCATACCGCAGCACACATTCAGAGTCGTGAAGAAACAGTATCTCAGAATATCGGGAATGAAAGACAAAAGCAGAGAGGAGATTCTTGAAGCCGGCAGGGTCATAGATAAATTTACAGCCGGGATACTCGATTGGGCAATTAATAACCCTGAAGAGTGCGGCACCTATCTGAATATTCTCCTCAATGAGTTTTTTGAGGGGAGGATATCGCGTGAAGATATAATCACCGAAATGAAGAATATTATTTTTGCTGGTTATGACACCACTGCATCTGCACTGACGTGGCTGATTTATTCAGTTTCGGTAAATCCGGGCATTGAAGAAAAAGTATTGTCTGAAATTGCCTCAACCGGAGTTCCCGACTATCAGAATGTCACCCGGCTTGAATACTCAAAAATGGTGATAAAAGAGACTTTGCGCCTTTATCCCCCGGCATGGGTCTTCCACAGAATCAGCACAGAAGATTTTGAAGCCGGCAGTTATCATATACCTGCCAATTCATGGATTTTTATCTCCCCTTTTTTAATGCACCGGAATCCTGAATACTGGGATAATCCCGATGATTTTTATCCGGAACGTTTTGAGAAAGAGGAAAATTCTGAAACAACCAGATTTGATTATATCCCCTTTGGCAATGGCCCCCATGTGTGTATCGGCAACTCACTTGCTAATTTTCAGCTTATATATTCACTGGCATATCTTTTACCGAAATTCAGGATTGAATTCAGAAATAAAAAGATAACAGGTTTTACCAGCGGAATAGGCCTTAAAGCGGATAAACCCTTAAAAGCAATAATCAGGGAGAGAAAATGAATGATCTGATTTCATCTTTAAGCGATCTTTTAAAACTCACACTGCAGCCGCTTTCTGAAAAAAACATCAGATTCAGGTTCAGTGACGGGTCGGTTACGGATATTAAGCCCGGAGAGGAACCCGTAATTACAGTGGTGATTAATGACGAGCGGAAATTCCGGGATATCATTATTCCCCCTGATGAGCTCAGCCTCACTGAAGGCTATATCTTTAATGTTTTCGATTTTCAGGGCGATTATGAACATCTGATAAAAGTGGCAGACCGCACCCGGCATGCTGATCTCTCTCAGTTCAGCAGAATGAAACTCTTTTCAGCGGGCACAAAGGTTATATTATCTAAAACTATTGATACCGCAAAGGGGTTTTTCAGCACAAAAAAACCCGGCTCAGTTGAACGTGACCGTGAAGCTGTAGCAAGCCACTATGATATTTCTAATGATTTTTTTGCTTCATGGCTTGATAAGAGAATGGTTTATTCGGGGACTTTCGCAACAGATGAGATCACTGATCTTGATAAGGCACAGGAGGAGAAGTTAAACACAATATGTTCAGATCTTGATCTCAGGCGTGAAATGACCCTGCTTGATATCGGATGCGGCTGGGGCAGCTTCCTGATTTACGCGGCAGAAAACTTCGGTGTTCATGGAACCGGAGTGACCCTCAGCAAAGAGCAGGCTGAATTTGCTTCCCGGAGAGTTGCGGCGGCAGGTCTTCAGAATAACATCACCGTAAAGCTGTCAGATTACCGCGATCTGTCCCGCGACTCAGCATTTGACAGAATCTCCAGCATTGAGATGCTTCATCATGTCAGCAAAGAAAACATCCCCGGATTTTTCAGTATCTGCCATTATCTACTGAATCCCGGAGGCAAACTGTTTCTCCTCACCATAACCGGCTACCCCGGCAAAAAAATTGAGCCCAGTGCTTTCGGAAGAAAATACTTCATGCCTGATTATGAGCTCGTACATCCTGAGGTGATACTCAATGCCGCAAACAAAGCAGGTTTTAAGCTCACTGTTTATGATGATGTCACCTCCGGGTATCAGTACACATCAAAAAAATGGATAGAGCGGCTGGAACAGCTATACCCCGCAATTCTCGATAAGTGCAGCGAGGAGACATACAGAATCCAGAAACTTGGCATGATAATGATGCAGCTTGGATTTATGAACCGTGATATCGGGTTCTATAAAATGACGTTTCAGAAGTTATGAGTTTTGATTCTCCGCCCCTTTGGAGACAGAATGAAAAGGTATGATTGTATGATTGTCCGCCCCGGCGGAGATTGTATGATTGTATGATTGTATGGATCCATCCTTGAACTTCGAACATCGAACTTTGAACCTCGCACTTTGAACTTAAAAACTTTGGACACACGAATTTCACTAATAACACTAATTAAATTTATCAGAATAAGATTATTACTCCGCATAACAGAGGATGCTTATCAACTAATCTGATACAAGAACTTATAAATCCACTTCTTTAAACTTAACCTGCACCCGTTTTTTTCTTCCCGCCAATTTCACACCCGTTTTTTTCTTCCCGCCAATTTCACAAATTGAATCGCAGGATTACTAGCCAGATAAAAGCTTCGTACCTGGTATAAAATGAAAAACACTGCAATAACTGTAACGCCTCCCGGTTTCCCGGGATTGGCGGAACATTTGAGCTGCAAAATAACCTGCAATAATCTCAATCATGATAAAATAGAATTACATGTGCCAGACTGTAACGCCGACATTCATGTCGGTACATTTGAGCTGAAACGAGCAATCCGCCACGGGCGGACAGGCTGCTGGCAATCCGCCACGGGCGGACAGGCTGGTAACGGGCGATCCGCCACGGGCGGACAGGCTGGCAACGTCGTAGGGTTAAAACCAACGGCAAGAAAGGATCGGCAGTTGTGCTTTTATGTGAAGTTGGTGCTTACGGGAGATTCTGTGATTTTTCACGGGATGCGAGCATCGCATCCCTGACAGATGCCGCCGGGAAAACACAGGATCAACCCGGGACGGGTTGAACATCTGTAGAAAAAAATTACACAATAAAAACCCTCAACCCCCGACGGGGTTGAACAAAAATGAAAGAGGATGACAAAAATCGCTAATTCATAAATTCTAATTATAGCAATCCAGAAAATATAAAGATAAAACACCAGTTAATTTATTGATTCTTATCTGCTCGTTTTGAACCTTAACTTTTATCATCAATCACTTCTGTTCCTTCACCGAGAAACGATAAATAAAAAAGAATAAGGTCATGAACTAATCCAACAATTAGTTTAGCATACTTTGGCTCAAGCATTTTAAAATTTGCTTCTTTTCCATGACCGGTACCATAAGCATTTCTCAATTCTGCAACCCCATGTACAATCGCACTTATTCCTCCCAATATCATTTTGATGGATTTTTCTGCTCCATCCGGATCATGTAAATCTGTATTTTTAAAATTAATCACAGTATTTGTTTCTTTAATTAATTTAAGGACATCCCAATCTTTCTCAAATGGAACATTCTTCCCTTTTAATATTGATTTACAAACTGTTTCAATTAATTCTTTCGCTAAGCCGATCGCTAAATCTGTATTATTCTCGAGTGAATCATTAATTATTTTGATTTTTTGTTCAATGTATGAAGTATTTAAATATTGTTTAATAACAACTTGCTGTTGAAAAACCTTCTGAGCCCCTGGTTGAATTCTCCTTCCTTCAAATATTGGCATACCGGACATTTCCGAAACTTGCAAAATCTCATAACCATCACTTTTTAACTCAGAATTGTAGATAGAAAGTAGTTCTTCCATTCTGTCATCATCTGTTTGAACCGCAGGATGTAAAGTTTCTGATAAAAACGTCAAATATTTTTCATCCGGGCAATGCAGAAGATTGAATCTATCATCATAGAACACCCAGTCCAAATTCCAATCAGTGTTCAGAACCGTGTGTTTATGTATATCGCCGTGAGCATTTTTGAAGCGATGGTCGTTTGAAGTCATTTCAGAAAGGTTATACAAACGAGATAAAAATGATGGCTCATCTAAACCCCCACTGTAATATAGTCTTTTTACCTTTAAAGCATCTGCAATTTTACGACGAGTTCTTAAGGTTATTTGGTTAGGCATGGTATTTTATTTTCGGTTATCATTTCAAGAAATTATCACTTGGTTATAAACTTATCAAAATACTTAATGACAGTCATGTATTATAAATGTCAGACAGTAATCATGTAAACTTAATAAAACAACTATAGTGCAATTTTAAATCAAAACGTTCCTGAGTCTTGAAATATTCTAATACAAAACTATATACTCATAAAAGTAGACATGAAAAATTACTAATCAGAAAGTTGTGGGTTCGTTCCCCATTAGCTCTACAACTTTTCTCCGCAATGAGGACATTTTACCGCATCTTTTGAAACTTCTTTTTCACAGTTGTCGCAAATATATTTGAGTGATTCACTTTCATTCTGGGAAGCCACATCCCCACCAGACAAAATTTTGCTTATATCCTTATCAGAATATCTTCTGCTTTTGTCTCTGATATCTAATAACAGATTTATCATTATATCCTGCCTGGCAAGTATCTTTTCAAATGTTTTGTTTGCCGCAAGAAAAAATTGAAGCTGCTTTATAAATAATACCATGATTGAAATTCCGAGTATCACTCCGATTATTATTACGATTTTTTCCATATAAATCTCAATTTATTTTACTTTCAATGTATTTAATAACGAATGAATATCTTAACGGTTCAGGCTCATCATAATATACTTTGATCAGAACAGGTACTTCGACTAAGAGGTTTGGAGTCCGATTTTGAGTAAATGAAAAATATATGGATTCCTTCGGAGCAATTGAAAATAATCGGTCATCAATATATGAACGATTGTATAAAGGCTCATCATAAGAACTCAATCGTCTCATCATTTCCCCTAATATATCGTATCCATCCTCTTCCTTAAAATATATTTTAAACTTGACATCATTGGCAATTTTATCTCCAACATTCCTGATTTCAATGGAGGGTCTCTCATTCTCTCCTAATATTAAAATCCCATTTTCACTTGTACCTTTCACGTTGCAAACTAATTTTGGTTTTCTGAGTTGGTTCCCAGCCAGTTGATTAAATTTTTCATCCAACTCCCTGCTTTTTGCGTTTAGAATTTCTTCATATTTTTCATACTGCGCCATTTGTTTTTCTTGTAACTTGTCAGTACGATCAAGTGATTGAATAACAAATTCCTGATTACTTTTTTGTAACTCCTTAATTTCCATATTCAGCCGTTCAACTGCCTGATCTACCTTATCATTGTTTGATATAGCGAACAAAAGTGGTAAAACAACACCAAATACAGTTACAAAGACACCAGCAATCAATAGAATGTAATTAATCCGCTTTTCGGAAGTTGCAAGCTCTGCTTCCTTGACCTTGGCCTCAATTAGATATTTTATTTCATCATCTTTCATATTTAGATCAAACCAATGCTTTAAATTTATTTATTATGTTTTCTATAGTGGGAGGTAGACGTATCCCATTTAATACGACAGGAACACCACTATAATTCATATTTGCTTCGATAAAAAAGGCGAAATCATTCTCAATTTCTGATGTAATGTTTTTTGAATTTAAGTTTAACTTTATAAGATCTTGTGTATAATAACGATTATAGAAGAAAGCAAAACGCCATAGTCGTTTTAATAATATTAATTTAGTTTGTGAATCATCAGTATAATTGAGAATTTTTATGTAGCAATCTGTAATTAAATCTATTTGCCTAAAGTCAAAATTGTGTTCTCTTGAAAAATTCTCAAACATTTTATCTACATGAGAAATTAATATGAAGATCTTATTTCTTCCAAAACTCGGAATTGTATTTAAATATGAAGTATTTAAAACAAGATTGCAGAATGGTATTAGAAAATCATCGAGGAAATTGACTAAGGAGTGATTCTGAAGGAGAAAATTAAAAAAATCATCATCAGTAACAGAAATTAAATTGGTACTCAAAACATTCTTCAAACTTTTATCCCAGAGTGCGCATTGATTTGTTAGTTGCCTCGACAGTATTTCAAGATAATCAATCATTTCTTGAACAGATCGAAATCTTAGAGAAGGGTCAAATTGTGTAGCCTTTCCGACTAGATATCGTTCAGCTGATTCCAATTCGGTATGATTTCCGAAGATATTTTGAGTCAAAATAAATAAAATCAATTTACCTAACGAATAGATATCGCTTTGTATTGTTGCAGATTTAAGTTTTACTTTTTGCTCTGGAGATATAAAATATGCCTGACCCAATTCACGTTCATCTGATCTAGTTAGCTCACTCTGTGTATTAAGATCTTTACCTAATCCAAAATCAGCCACCTTAATTTTTTTTACTGTTGCAGTATTAAAAACGAGAATATTTGAATAGGAGATATCTCTGTGTAGAATCTCTCTATCATGAGCGAATTTAACGGCATCCAAGATATCCAAAATAATCTCATATAAATCACCCTTTTTTAATCTTGAAAAATTCTTGATGATATATTCCTTTAAATTTTCATCAGCTAATTCCATGATGTACCAAGGTTGTTGATCATTTGGTTCACACTCCCTTATCAATTTAACAATACCTTGGTGATCTTTAAGTATTTTAAGGTACTCTATTTCATTAATAAAGCGTTTTCTGTCTTCCTCTGAAGAATTAGAGTGTAACACCTTAACAGCATATTCAGTGTTAGTATCACTTAATTTGCATTTATATACTGTGGCAAAACCGCCTTCACCAATTGCTGACAAAATTGTAAAAATAGATTTTGACATAAATACCAACTTTTATGTTTTTAATAATTTAATAGCGTCAATCTGTTTTTGTAATTCTTTTTGTGAATTGACTAGAACAGAAAACATTTGGTTGAGTTTAAAATCTAATTGTGATATTTCCTTTAAACCAAGCAAAGGGAATAAAAAACTGGAAAGATTATTAACCCCAAGCTCAGTTTGTTTGGTCGTAGTTGCTCGCTTTTTTTTCTTGATTTGATCTTGCACAAAACCTGAATTAATTATTTGTACATAAAGGCTTGATATATGGTTTGTAAAAAATCTTACACGCAGTATATGTGAGTCAAACAATAATCCCTCTTCATTAATACTTGCGATCGCACATCTACCAATCGTTCCGTCTCCGGTTGAATTAACCAAAAGATCAAAATTCGCTATTCTAAATGAAACATCTATTGACTGTTCCCAGTGGTCCTCAACGGTTTTAGCAAAGGATTGGTCTAAATAACCTAAGCGCACACATTTTTGATTCAATATTTTCTTATAACTTTTTCCAGAATATAATGGAGAAATACCTCTATTAATTGTTAATGCCACCTCCCCCAGTCTTGTCCAAACCCAGCCTTCAGGAAGTGGAAACGGAATTTCTTCAGGTTTAATTGGAGGGAGTGGTTTCTCCCGTTTAATTTTCCCCTCCTTAATCAACCGTTCCTTTTCCTCTTTGATTTTCTCAAGGAGAGCGGCAGCATCATAATCAGGATCACCTTTAATAACAGGATTATTTTTACGCCATTCTGCGGTTAATTTTCCCTCAATTGCTTCCTGAAGAATGGATTGACGGAGTTGGGCTAGCAGATTACCTTGTAATTCCGTTTCGATGGTTATTTTTTTCTTAAATCCATCGACTGTTTTAGATTGTTTTATAATTCTTTTCTGTTCAGATATCTCAGGCAATTTAATTTCAATATTAGCTAAATCTTTAATTGACAAAGAAACGTTTGCAGCGCCGCGCATAAGTGGCACAATAAGATTGTCTTTATTTCTAAGAAGATAGATATGTAAATACTCCGGTAACAAAACATCCTTATCTTTACTTGTAACAGCAACTAAAATTGTACCTAGCGCAAATTTTCCATTAATATAATGGATATAATTCAAAGACTTCTTTCCGTGTCCGGTTGATGATACCAAAGGGACACAAACGGCTTCACTGTCAAAGTCAAAATTAGACGCCGTCTTTTGATATTGGCCTGTTGTAATTAAAGGATAATCTCCGGGAATCGCAGAAGCAATCCCTGTTTTACCTTTTTCAAAATCACACAATTCGCCCAAGCGATAAATTTGTTCGATGGAATTCAATTCCCCAACTCCCTTTTCAACTCCAGAAGCAGTTGTTCACTTCGTCTGAATGACTGGTGCAATAGTTCAATCAGTTCAGCACTTGTGTATTCATGTTCAGTTTCCTGAAAGTGGGGATTTTTAATATCAAGATTATAGCCTGTCTCCCTAAGTGTTTCAACAGGCACTTTCCATGACAGTTCATTTTCCTCACGGTTGTTCCACCATTCACGGATCGGTTCAAATTCATGTTTCTGAATCGGTTTTGTTTTTGAATAGGCCTTCATGCCTTCGGGTAGCTTGTGTTCACGGTACCAGATTTCGGTTGTCGGGGTACCCTTTGTGAAAAACAACAAATTTGTGGCAACACTTGCATAAGGCTGAAACACAGAATTTGGGAGGCGGATAATGGTATGGAGATTACAGGTTTCAAGAAGATGCTGACGTATTCTCTCCTTAACACCGTCACCCGTAAGCGACCCGTCAGGAAGAACGATACCAGCCCTGCCCCCGTCTTTAAGATATCTGATCATCATCACCAGAAAAAGATCTGCGCTCTCTTTTGTACGGTACGAAAGGGGGAAATTAGTTTCAATGCTATCCGCAACAGTGGCGCCAAACGGTGGATTTGCAAGAATGACGTCCACCCTGTCTTTTGCAGAGATGGATGTGTACTCACGGTTGAGGCTGTCTGCATATTCAATTTTTGGAACTTCAATATCATGCAGAATCAGATTGGTGACGGCAAGCATAAAAGGAAGGGGTTTAAGTTCAGACCCTAAGATATTCTCCTGAAGAGTATCAAACTCTTCAACATTGCTGATCCCGTTTTTTCTGATATTTTCAATTGCCGATGTAAGGAATCCTCCGGTACCGCAGGCAGGATCATAGATTTTTTCACCCAGTTTCGGGTTCACCATTTCAGTCACAAATTCTGTCAGGGCTCTCGGGGTATAAAACTCGCCGTAATTGCCCGCACTCTGCAGGTCACGGAGAATGGTTTCATAAATATCACCAAAAACATGACGGTCTTCAGATATGTTAAAATCGATCTGATTAAGCTGGTTGACTACCTGACGGATGATAGTGCCGTTTTTCATGTAGTTGTTTGTTCCGTCAAAGATTTCACGGATTATCAGCGCCCGCCTGTCACCCGGCAGAATCTCAAGGTTTTTCAATCCGGGGAACAGTTTCCTGTCAATAAACTCTTTTAGTTCATCCCCCGTTATTCCTTCGGGATTCTCCGCCCAGTTTCTCCATTTCAGTTCATCAGGTATAGGAGACCGGTAATTTTCTTTTACAATTTCAAGTTCCTTATCCTTATCGTCAATTATTTTAAGAGTGATCATCCATCCAAGCTGTTCAATTCTTTGTGCATCACCTGATACACCCTGGTCTTTTCTTAATATATTTTGAAGGGTTTTAATTATACTGCCGATATTTTTCATTAAGCTGCCGTGTTATAAATTTCGTTTTCAAGTTCTTTAATTGCTTTGAGATAATTTTCTTTTCCCCCGAACATGGAAATAATCTGAACCGGTGTACCAAATGAGGAGAAAGGTTCGAGCCTCAGTATTCCGGGATCCTCAATATTTTCAATCCCTTCTGTGGCATATTTATCAAGGAGAGCTGTGAGAATATGTCTTGCTTTATCGCCATACTTTGCGAAGTAATTTCTTTTTCTGACATTTGCTGCTCTTTCTCTTCTGGTGAGAGGGGGCATATCCCACGCTATGTGGCAGATCAGGTCAAAGATATCCAGATCTTTTTTTACTTCATCCTTCAGTTCATCAATCGGTATTCCTTCATTTGCAAGCTCTTCAATCACTGCTCTTTTCTTTTCAGCACTGTTCCAGTCACTCAGGAAATGATCGAGTGTCCGGTATTTTGACCTGATGCTTTTCTGTGTGTACTCTCTGACCGTTTCAATTGTAAGTTTACCATCAGGATCAAGAAACTGTCTCCGCTCATTCAGGATTGAAACCACAACTCCGGCAACGTAGACTTTCTGACGCCCTTCACCGCCGCCACCGCCGCCGGTATCACCCTCACCCTCTTCATCTCCTGAGTCATCGCCTTCCCCGGTACCTGTATCTTCTCCGGTTCCGGTTTCAGTTGTCGGCTCATCATCCGGTTCATCGTCCGGGGGAATTTCCTCTCCTTCGGGAATTTCTTTCACTCTTACAGGGTCACCGTCAAATGCAGGATCTGCAAACAGATTTGTGACATTTCTGAAGTCCATTATAGTGAAATAGTGTTTACCAAAATCCTCATTGATTCGGGTACCCCTGCCAATAATCTGTTTAAACTCAGTCATCGATTTTATCACTGAATCAAGCACTATCAGTCGGCAGGTCTGTGCATCAATACCCGTTGTCATCAGTTTTGAGGTGGTAGCAATAACAGGATAAGTTTCTTCAGGGTTTATAAAATTATCAATCTGCAGTTTACCTTCTTCGTCATCGCCTGTTATCCTCATTACATACTTTTCATTTTTACTTACTTCCTCAGGCAGTGCATTAACCAGCGCAGATCTCATCCGTTCAGCGTGTTCAATATCCACACAAAATACAATTGTTTTACTCAGAGGATTGCTTTTCCTGAGGAATTCTGCAATTCTTGAAGCAACTGCTTCGGTTCTTTCCCTGATGATCAGATTCCGGTCATAATCACTCTGGTTATACACACGGTCTTCAACTAAAAGACCGTCCAGATCTCTTTTATCCTTTTCAGGGCGCCATCCTTCAAGATCAACATTAAGGCCCACTCTGAGAATTTTATAGGGTGCAAGAAAACCGTCATCAATACCTTGTCTAAGCGAATAGACATAAACAGGTTCTCCGAAGTATTCAATATTTGAAATTTCATCGGTTTCACGGGGAGTGGCTGTAAGTCCGATATGTGTTGCCGCGCTAAAGTAAGTGAGAATTTCACGCCATGCGCTGTCTTCAGCTGCACTTCCTCTGTGGCACTCATCAACAATTACAAGGTCAAAGAAATCAGGCGAGAATTCCCTGTAAGCGTCGTTCTCACCCTCATAATTCGTGAGTCCCTGATACAGCGCGAGGTAAATTTCAAATGAGGGATCAATAACCTTCTTTTTGACTATAGTCATTTTGTCTTTGAAATGTCTGAAATCTCCCCGTTTGGTCTGGTCAATCAGAGCATTTCTATCGGCAAGAAAAAGTATCCGTTTTTTCTCCCTGCTTTTCCAGAGGCGCCATACAATCTGAAATGCGGTGTAAGTTTTTCCTGTTCCTGTAGCCATAACGAGGAGTATCCGATTCTGTCCCCGTGCAATTGTTTCAACCGTTCTGTTAATAGCTATCTGCTGATAATATCGCGGAGTTCTGCCTTTGAAATCGAAAAAATAATCCTGAGAGGCTATTTCCTCCTGTCTGGGGGTGGTTATGTTTTTATACTCCTTGTATTTCTCCCAGAGTTGGGCGGGAGAAGGAAATTGGGAGAGAGCAAATGTGGTTTCAATTTTCAGATCGGATTTTATACGAAGTCGTTCAAGAAACATGTCACCGTTTGTGCTGTAAGCCACGGGTATATCAAGAATCTGAGCATAATTCAGCGCCTGCTGAATTCCGGCACCGTAGGAGTGATTATTGTCTTTGACTTCAATGATTGCAACAGGAATGTTGGGTTTGTAATAGAGGATGATATCGGCTCTTTTGCGTTCACCGCGTTTTACTTTGCTGCCGTTTACATGGATACGCCCGTCCGTAAAAAAGACCTCTTCACGGATCTGCTTCTCAACAGACCAGCCGGCATCCTTAAGAGAAGGAATAATAAGTTTAGTGATTACGTCCCGTTCAGACCAATCTTTTTTCCCGATCATTCAGCCCCGTATCCCATACAGTGAACCTTTAAGTAATTATTCAATACCATTGAAAATATTGCATTGACAATATTTTTCCGTATTTCAAAATAGTGAATATTTTGTGATTAGTCAAATTTCGATGGGGCTGACTTTTGGGATTATGTTATTTTTTTCAAACACCTTTATTTTCCTAAGGGTGCATTTTTGTTCAACTCCGTCCGGAGTTGGGTTAGCATGTGGGGATGCCGTTTTTCTAGTATTGTGTAACTCCTCCGGAGTTAAGGGAGCAGGAGGGTTTAGTGCGCGGCGGTGTGGCAGGGTCTGGGGTGTAGCCTTAATGCAGCTCCCGTCTTTCTTCACAACGCTGAGGGTTTGAAATCCGGGTGTCAGGTTTCCCGGCGGTAATCAGGAACGTCTGTAACCCTCAGCGTTCCTGCATCCGTTTTCAGCAAGACATAAGCGGCTAAATCCCGCGCAGCATCTGTTAGGGATGCGATGCTCGCATCCCGTGAAAAATCAAAGATTCCCGTGTAAGCACTACCCTCGTATAAAAGCACAACTGCCGATCCTCTCTTGCCGTTGGTTTTAAACCTGCCGCCGTTGCCAGCCTGTCCGCCTGTGGCGGATTGCTCGTTTCAGCATAAATGTACCGACATCCCGAAAAAATCGGGAGGCGTTACAGTCATTGTGGCGTAATTCTTTTTATACCAGATTTGTCCTGATTTTAAGAGTGTTTTCAGCAA
>JABWCA010000214.1 GCA_013359345.1 Ignavibacteriaceae bacterium | reverse complement strand
ATTTGCTATTTCATTTTTAGGATTAAATTTTGAGGGCATGTATCTCGGACAGATGATTCCGGTTTGGGGTGATTTTTTCAGATTAACTTTTGTCGAAAACCCCGGTATGGCTTTCGGCATTGATCTTGCCCCCACGGTCAAGTTCTTCGTCTCGCTCTTTTCTGTGGTGGCCAGCCTGATTCTGGTTTACTACATTTATCAGAATCAGAAAAGTAATCTGGCTACAAGACTGGGGCTTGCACTTATACTCGGAGGTGCGCTTGGCAATCTGATTGACAGGGTGTTTTATGGTGTGATCTTCGGTTATGCACCTCTGTTTTTCGGGCATGTTGTCGATTTTATAGACGTTGACTTTTTTCACTTCACCCTCTTTGGCCGCACCTATGACCGTTTCCCTATCTTTAATGTGGCTGATATGGCGGTTTCTGTGGGAGTGTTTGTTCTGATCATCTTTTATAAAAACGAACACGCTGAGGCAGAAAAAGATGATCTTGCCGTTCTTGATGAAAATCAGGAGGGGGGAGCCCAAAATGGAGCAGTATCAGAAGAGGATTCAGCCGTGAAAACTGAAGCATCTGCTGCTGTTACAGCTGATGAGCAGGATGCCGGCATGGTTAGAAAGATCACTATTCCGGAGGAGGATATTCCGGAAACAAGCGAAACACAACCGGCAGAAGATGTCAAAAATAATAGACCGGAAGGTACTTAATTTTGACCTTCCCGAAGGGAAGAAGAAGGAAAGAATTGATCTGTTTCTTGTGAACTCGGTGGAGAATGCCACAAGAACCAAAGTCCAGAATCTGATTAAACAGGGGAATGTAACCGTAAACGGTAAAGTAGTCAAGCCTAATTACAAGGTTGTCCCCTTCGATAAAATAGAGGTTGTGATTCCGGTTTCACCTCGTCCGGAAAAAGCAGAGCCGGAGGATATTCCTCTTGATATTGTATATGAAGATGAATACCTTCTGGTTGTGAATAAACCTGCCGGACTTGTGGTGCACCCCGCACTCGGAAACTTCACCGGCACCCTTGTAAACGCACTCCTGCATCATACAAATTCACTCAGCACAATGAATGACCCTTCAGTACGACCCGGCATTGTGCACCGCATTGATAAAGACACCAGCGGCCTGCTCCTCATAGCAAAAAATGACCAGATACATGCAAAGCTCGCAAGACAGTTCTCCTCGCATAAAATACAGAGAGAATACTGGGCAATAGTATGGGGCAGATTTAAAAACCGTAAAGGCACAATAAAATCCTTTATCACAAGAAGCAAGAAAGACCGCAAAGTTTTCACAATGTCAGATTCGGAAGGTAAACTTGCCATAACACACTATGAAGTGATGGAGGAATTTGAGTTCGCCTCGCTGGTGAGACTCCGCCTTGAAACCGGAAGAACGCATCAGATAAGGGTTCATATGAGCGGTAACGGTCACCCCATATTCAGCGATGACACTTATGGCGGGAGGGCAATAAGATACGGCGACCAGCTGCCTGGAATAAAACAAAGGGTTGAGAACCTGTTTGAAATAATGAAAAGACAGGCGCTTCATGCAAAAACCCTGGGCTTTCATCATCCCGGGCTTGAGAAGGATGTGCTGTTTGATTCTGAACTCCCCGAAGACTTCAGGCTGCTTATGGAAAAACTGCGCTGAAACCATTTAAAAGCTGATACCGCACTTCTTTACTGTCAGATTACCCTGTTTCATTCGTATATTTAAAGCTGATCTTTAAAAATTTATATCAAGAGGAAACATGCTCCGTATATATAATACACTCACCAGAAGCAAAGATGAATTCAAACCGATCACACCCGGTGAGGTAACTATGTACACCTGCGGACCTACAGTATATGATTATTTCCATATCGGGAATGCCCGTTCATTTATCATGTCTGATATGATAAGGCGCTATCTGCTTTACAGCGGCTACAAGGTGAAGTATGTAATGAACATCACTGATATTGACGATAAAATTATAAAAAGAGCAAATGAAGAGGGGATTGACGCAAGGCAGGTTGCCGAAAATTACACCAGGGCTTTTCTTGAAGATATTGAAAAAATAAAAATTAAAAAGGCGGATGTATATCCCAAAGCCACTGATCATATTCATGATATCATATCAATGATTGCCAGGCTTATTGATAACGGAATTGCCTATAATGCTGACGGCGATGTTTTTTATGAAATCTCAAAATTCAACGGATACGGAAAGCTGAGCGGAAAAAACACTGAAGATCTGGAAGCGGGCGCAAGAGTTGAAGTTAATGAAATTAAAAACAACCCGTTTGATTTTGCTCTCTGGAAAAAACATAAAGAAGGCGAACCATACTGGGAGAGCCCCTGGGGTAACGGACGTCCCGGCTGGCACATTGAGTGCTCGGCAATGGGCTGCAAACATCTGGGAGAGACCTTTGATATCCATTCAGGCGGCACTGATCTTATTTTTCCCCATCACGAGAATGAGATAGCGCAAAGCGAGGGAGCAACCGGCAAACAGTTTGTTAATTACTGGATTCACTTCGGCTTCCTGAATATTGATAATGAAAAAATGTCAAAATCGCTGGGTAATTTCTTCACCCTGCGTGATTTTATTAAGAAGTACGATGCTGAAACCCTGAGATATTTTTATGCTCAGACTCATTACGCATCACCCCTTAATTTTACCGATGAGGCGTTAAGTGCATCTGCAAAAGGTCTTGAAAGAATACAGAACCTTTATGATAAACTTAATGAAATGATCAGCTCCGGTGATACGGGCACAGAAGAACCCGCTTTTGATCTGGCAGGGTATTACACTTCTTTTAATGAATCAATGGACGATGATTTTAACACGCCAAAAGCGGTAGCCGTTATTTTTGATTTCGCAAAGGATGCCAACAGGATAATTCACTCGGGTGCAAAGTTTACCCGCGGATTTCTGGAAAGCCTTAAAGAATTCATGGATAAAACTGCAGTCGGTGTTTTTGAGATCATTAAAGTTCATGATGCGGGAGCCGGCAGAGATCTTGCTGATGACCTTATAGGGATACTTATTAAGGTGCGGCAGGAAGCAAAGATTTCAAAAAATTATGCTCTTGCAGATCTGATCAGAAATGAACTGAACGCGCTTGGCGTCATTCTCCAGGATTCAAAAGAGAAAACAACTTATAAGATCCATTGAATAGTAACAGATCCGCATTATCCGTTATAAATGAGTGCCTAATTTGAACAGCATGCCCGAAACCTCTTTTCATATTGAGGTAAGCAACAGGCGCATCAAGTGCGTTGTGAGGCACAGCCGCAGAGCAAAGTATATCCAGATCAGGATTGATCAGGTGGGATATCTTGAGCTCGTGGTGCCGGTTAACCGGTCTGTGAATGAGGCGCGCGGATTTCTCCAGTCGAAAATTCAATGGATAAAGGATAACCTGCATCTGATCAGGGAAATGACCCCTGATGACTATTACCTGTTCGGCGAAAAGATAACCGTTATTCATTCTTATGAGCTGTTCAGGGCCAAGCACGGAATAATATGGGAGCCTGAAAGCAGGATACTCAGAATTATGAGCCCTGAGGGTTCGCCAGCAAAAACAGTTGAACTATATAAGGTGTATCTGAAAAATGTTGCCGCAAAATATCTGGTGCCAAGAACAAGGTTGTTTGCGCAGACTTATAATTTCAGACCAAAAAAAGTTATAATAAGAGCCCAGAAAACAAGATGGGGCAGCTGCTCTAATGATAAAACAATCTCTCTGAACTACAATCTTGTAAGGTTCAGGCCTGAGGTGATTGATTATCTTATTGTGCATGAACTCTGCCACCTGAGGTTTATGGATCACTCGCCGCGGTTCTGGAATGAAGTGGCAAAAATTGTTCCTGATTACAAGCTTCTCAGGAAAGAATTAAAAGGGATGCGGATGGTCTGATAATTCAGCCCTGATAAGAATCATTAATTTTTAAAACTCAAAAGCCGCGACCTTACGGGGTGCGGCTTTTGCTTTTTTTGTTGTACTAAACAACTTTTGCCCAATCACGGGGCCAAATAATCAGTTTCAGGGAGCAATCTCCCTCGAACACTCTTTTATAAAATATTCGGTATCTATATGCGTTGCCCTCCGTTACTGTTATTAAATAGTGAATTAGAATAAAACCCAAATGAACTTAAACTCTTTTCTAAAACTCTAAATTCTGAGGTTATTAATACAAAAATTCCTGTTTAATGTCAATAGATTCTGCCGTCATGCATAAAAATTAACTCCGGGGTGTGATATTTGGGCAGATCTGAATATTTTTGCCCTTCTTTATTGACATTACATTAAAAATATCTATATTTGTATGTACAAACAAAATAATTATGCAAGAAACAAAAGATTCATTTTATAACTGTCTGTACTTCAGCTCCAATTCACTGGTGAGAGTGATCAACAAAATGGCTGATGAGGAGTTTGCCCTTTCAGGACTTTCGCCCTCTCACGGGTTTTTACTTATGGTGATAAGCAATAATCCGGGAATCGGCCCTAAAGAGGCAGGTGAGAATCTGAATCTCACTCCATCCACAATAACAAGATTTGTGGATCTGCTTGAGCAGAAGGGGCTTGTGAAAAGGGAAAGTGAAGGAAAGCTGATCAGGCTGCAGATTACCGGAAGGGGAGAAGAAGTGGTTGATCTCGTCCGCTCGGCATGGATGAATCTGTATAAAAGGATGTGCGAAACATTCGGTGAAGAAGATTGTCATGATCTCGCCTGCAGAATTACGAAAGCATTTAAGCAGACAGAAAGTGTCTGAGTTTTTTTTCTGCTTAAATATTTGCTTGTACATACAAACTTACAAGAATTTAATTTTCAGAATAACAGAATAAATACAAATTAAAAGCCGAAAGGATTCAAAATGATTGTAGTAACAGGAGCAACAGGAAACACGGGCAAACCGCTTGCACTGGCATTGCTTGCCGCGGGTAAAAGTGTGAGAGTGATTTCCAGAAGCGCCGAAAAGGCAGCTGAGTTTGCTGCAAAAGGTGCTGAAGTGGCGGTTGGTGATCCTGCCGACCATGAGTTTATGACAGGGGCATTAAAAGGTGCAGAGGCTGTTTATGCCATGGTGCCGATGAGCTGGAACCCTGAATCGCTTCTTGATCATCAGAAAGCCCATATTGATGCCATTGCCGCCGGAGTGAAAGCAAATGGCGTGAAATACCTTGTCTCGCTGAGCAGCGTGGGTACGCACCTTGAAAAAGATTCGGGAGTAGTGTTCGGGCTCAGGTACGGTGAGCAGACGTACAATGCAATTGAAGGTCTCAGCACGCTCCATTTAAGGGCGACTTATTTTATGGAAAACACCCTTGGCCAGCTCGATGTTGTAAAAAACATGGGGATAATGGGATCGCCTGTTAAATCTGATCTTAAGCTGAGCATGATAGCAGCCAAAGATATCGGGGAATACGGCGCAAAAAGACTTGCCGCACTTGATTTTCATGGTCATAATATACAGTATCTCCTTGGGCAGAGAGATTTGACATACACTGAAGTGGCAAAAGTTTACGGCAGGGCAATCGGCAAGGAAGATCTGGCATATGTTGAGTTCACGTATGAAGATTTCGGAAAGGCACTTGCCGGAATGGGAGGGTCAAAAAGCTTAGTTGATAATTTTGACCAGTTCTTAAGAAAACTTAACGAAGGCAGAATTCTTGAAGATACAGTCAGAGATGCTGAAAGCACAACTCCCACAAGCATTGAAGAGTTTGCAAATATTTTTGCTTATCTCTATAATCAGAAATAATGATGCGGAACAGACCGGGTATCTCAGTGTAAAGTCATCACGAACCGGTTTATCAGAAATGATGGAGCCGGCCGGTTAAAGCATCCGGGTAACTGTGTGATATTCTTAATGCATGAAGATATACATGAGGATAGCCGTTCAGATTTAATTTAAGCCGTTCCAAACATTAGCCGCCTTAATTCGGGCGGCTTTTGTATTTTAACGCATCAGAATATAAAAGTTTCAAGCATGATCACTGTAGATTTATATCCGTTTGATCCCTGCAGCTTCCTTCAGATGACTGCTCTCGTAAACATCTTCTCCGGCACAATTGAGATCAACTACTTCCTCAGAGGGGAGACTGATAAAGTATTGCTCCCGCAAAGTGCAGCCGAACCTCAAAGAAAAATGAATCTCTGGGATAAGACCTGCTTTGAATTTTTTATGGCACCCTCTGATATGCCTCACTACTGGGAATTCAATTTCAGCCCCTCAGGTGACTGGAACTGTTTCCGTCTTGAAAACTACAGGAAAGATGCATCATTCCCTGAAATTGAAGTGCCCGTAATGCACCTTGAAACCCGCCAGGGACTCATCTTTTTCCAGGCTCTGCTCAATATACCTGAGATAACTGAGAGTGCGGAATCATGGGATATTCAGATACCCGCCGTGATACAGCTTCAGGATAAATCACTCCGTTTCTGGTCAAATTCACACTTTTGTGACGAGCCTGACTTCCATTCAAGGAAAAATTTTATAAATCAGATAAAAAAATCTGATTTTTAACTTGACTTAAATTTATTCTTGCCGTATTTTTGAAATCAGATATCTGAGTCTTAATTAAAAAGAGCATTTAATCGTGATTTTCTCAAAAGCGACAATATACGGCATCAAATCAATTGTTTATGTAGCTAAGCAGCAGAACGGCAAAGATTATGTTTCTATCCGTGAAATTGCTGAAAAACTTGAAATTCCATTCCACTTTCTTACCAAGATTCTGCAGAAGCTCACACACGCCGGAATAATTGTTTCATCAAAAGGCGTAAAGGGG
>JABWCA010000213.1 GCA_013359345.1 Ignavibacteriaceae bacterium | reverse complement strand
AATATCATGCCATGAGTTTCTCTCACTTAATCCCCTTAATTTTTGATTCATAATGAGATTTCGGCACTAATCGTGTATTATTTTGTTTTATGTTGTCTCATTTTGCGACACAATTATGCCAGGCCCGTATTCTGAGTCTGATTCAAACCGTTTCTGCCGGATCAGTGAAGAGCGCATCAGTTATTCCGGTTTGAAATAATGATTTGAACGGATAATAATAATTTCATATTATTGTTGTTTTACAATCGTTAATTAATGAAAGGCATAATGAAGCTATTACTTATCCTCCTTTTTCTTTCGGTTACCGCATTTGCTCAGAATCAGAACACCACTCTCATTGGTGCTCTCAATCCTCATCCTGCAAGCGGATATTCTGATATCTGGGGTTATACAACACCTCAGGGGCGTGAATATGCGCTTTTAACGGCACGCGATGCTCTTTGCATCATTGACCTGCAGAATCCTGCCGCTCCGGTTGAAGTGGCACATATTCCCCTTCCGTATTCGGTATGGCATGATGTTAAGGTTCACGGAAATTATGCATATGTGGTTACTGACCAGTCAGGAGATGGATTGCATATTGTAGATCTCAGCGAACTGCCCGATACTGCCAGACAGGTTGCTCTGAAAAACAATTACTTCTATAATGCTCATAATATTTTCATTGATAATGGTTACGCCTATGCTATAGGAACAAACGGCGGTGGCGGAATGCACATTCTTGATCTTTCAAATCCGACCAATCCCGTAAGAACCGCATACTACTCGGCAAGCGGATATATACACGATGTTTATGTATATAATGACACAGTTATTGTCTGTGCGGGTTCATCACAGAGTTATCACGTTGTGGATGTAACAAATAAATTCAATCCTGTTAAAATATCAGAGAGCACTGCCCTTCCGGGAATTTATGCGCACAGCGGATGGATGACCGAAGACAAAAGATATTTTATTGGCTGTGAAGAATTCAATGTCAGAGATATCACCGTCTGGGATCTCCAGGACCGGACCTCATGGGACCTCGTTGTTCCCGAAATTCAGCTGCCTCAGGATGTTATAGTTCACAATCTTTTTATTAAAGGAAATTATGCTCATATTTCATATTATGAAGCAGGTTATGTTGTGCTTGATATAACCAATCCGGCATTTCCGGTTTTTGTTGGCAGATATGATACATATCCGGCAAGTGACGGCGATAATTACAACGGAGCATGGGGCGCATATCCCTATCTTCCCTCCGGTAATGTGCTGATCTCCGATATGAGCACAGGGCTGTATGTGATCAGGTTTGATGCGCCACCGGCAGGGCTTAATCAGCCGCCCAGAATTACACAGAATAATCAGAAAGACTTTTTCACAACCGGAGCTGTAACACTCACCGCACTGATGTCTGATGACAGTCAGGTATCAGGTGCAAGGCTGCATTACAGGGTGATACCCCCTGGAGGATCAGCCGGAAACTGGAGTTCTGTATCGCCCGTAACTGTTAACGGTTCAAATTATAATTTTATTGTACCCGGACAGCCCCATCTTACAAAGGTGGAGTATTACTTTGCCGCTCTTGATGACAGCGGTTCGGTTACAACTTTACCAGAAGGGGGAAGCGGAACAAATCCGCCGGGAAGTGTGCCACCGCCTGAATTTTACAGCTACAGAATTATCATTGCCGGCACACCATCTCTTCTGGCAAGTTATCCTGTTTCTCCGGATACAACTATTCCTAAAAATGGTCAGGTAAGATTCACCGTTTACGCTAAAGACACTACATCGCTCCCGCTTACATACAGGTGGAGACTTAATGCTTTCCAGGTTGGCACAAATGATTCAACTTATCTTTACAAATCATCGCCTCTCTCAATAGCGCCAAGAGTGGATACAGTAAGGCTTACCGTTACAAACGGATTCTTCAGCACAACTAAGATGTGGCTTATTAATGTAACAAACAGCACAACGGATATTGAAGATGAGCTTAATCCGGAAGGATACACACTGAATCAGAATTATCCGAATCCTTTTAACCCGTCAACAACTATCAGCTTCTCACTGCCGAATGCTGCAAATGTAAAACTGAGACTGTCGGATATTAAGGGTGAGGAAACTAAAGAACTGCTCTCAGGTTACTATCAGGCAGGTAATCATTCATTTATCCTTAATGCTGAAGGACTGAATTCAGGAGTGTATATTTATATACTCGAGGCTGATGGGGTGAGATTAACAAGGAAGATGATTCTTTTAAAATAGGTATTACTTAAAAAAGGAAATTACAGGGATGAGGCTTAAACTCATCCCTGTTTAATAATCAGAATAACGGCCTTTCTCTGAACTCAGCACCCAGCTCTTCAACCACAAAATCTTTTGCTGCCTGAATATCGATTTCTTTGAGCCCCACAACAGACATTATTACTCTTATTCCGTTCTCTTTGCAGTTTTTAGCGAATTCAACCATCACATCAAAAAACTTCTCATCCACTCTCATTATTTCAGAGTATTCTTTCCTGTCAATCGTGTTCAGACTTATCGAAACGCCGTCAATTAAACCGGGCATCTCATCAGCAATATTCTTTTTATTGAGGAATGACCCGTGTCCGTTTGTGTTGATTCTGGTTTTTCCGCCGTTCTTTTTTACATAACGGGAAATCTCTTTAACAACATCCCACCTGAGTGTGGGCTCGCCAAAACCGCAGTATACAATCTCGTCATACTGCGTGGGATCACCAATTTCTTTTATATAATCTTCTGCCGGCGGCTCATTATGAGGATCAAGTTTAAGATTATAACCTGCAAGATAGGGTTCATCTTTATGCGTGCAGAAAAAACAATCTGCGTTACATCTGTTGGTGATATTGACATATAATGAGTTGTAAAGTTTATAGGTCAGGCTTGGCTCGGGGAGTTTACCGATTCCAAACAACCTGAAAGCGTTAAAACTTGTCACCTGTGCAATCTCTTCAACGGTTTTTCTGTGAACCTCTGCCTGCATTTCTGCCACAAGTTTAACATGCGCGGGCTCGTTCCTTTTTCCTCTGAACGGAACAGGGGTCATAAATGGTGAATCGGTTTCAAGAAGCAGCTTTTCCGGTGTCACTTTTGATGCAACTTCTCTTATTGAATCCATCTTCTTAAAAGTAATGTTGCCCGTGAATGAAATGTAGTGCCCCAGACTCACATACTGGTAAACATACTCTTCAGTTGAATTGAAGCAGTGAAGCTGGGCTTTGAGTCCGCGGGGGGTGTATTCCTTTATTATATTCAGTACATCTTCATCACTCTCCCGGTTATGCACAATGATGGGATAATCCAGTTTAAGGGCAAGTTCTATCTGATCACGGAATGCCTCAATCTGCTTTTCTTTGGGAGAAAAGTCATAATAATAATCAAGCCCGATTTCACCAACGGCAACTATTTTAGGATTATTAACGATGAGTTCTTCCAGAAGCGGTATAAGGTCTTTTGTCCACTCCCTGCTGTCGTGAGGATGTACCCCCACGGCTCCGTAAATCATTTCATATTTTTCTGTAAGATCAGCCACCTGTGCGGCACTTGCAAGATCTGTCGCCGGCACCAGTATGTAATCAACTCCGGCATCCTTTGCTCTCTGAATCACTTCATCAAGATCATCCTTGAAATTAGGATAATAAAGATGAGCATGCGTATCCACAAACATATTTTTCTCTGGAAATTCAATAAGTAATATTCAAATCTAAGTTAATTCCCGCTTAATATGAAATCTGCAATAATGTTCAGCGTGGTTCTGAAGCATTTAAGTTCTTTATGAAAACCGGAAATACTGGTTAAATATGCGGGGGAAATAGTTGAAATGCTTTGATTGGAATACTGTTCAGGTTATTGATAACCCTGTCTTGCTTTCTGATTCTGACTTTTCTGAAAATCAGCCATTGGGGTGCAAGATTGAGAGAGGTATTAACTCTTTTCTGTTACTTGAATCTTCTCTCTTCGCGTAATATCAAATTTCAAATAAATGGCAACAGCTGTAATCACCGCCAGAGCAGCGATATAAATCTGAATTGTAATATTTTCTCCATACCAGAGAATTGAATTCCGGTTTGTCATCAAAACAGCTGCTAAATTGACAATAATCATCAGCCCGATTAACATCTCTGCTCTCATTTCAGCCTTTGATCCAGTTACCCGGTCAGAACTCAGAATATCCTTAAATACCGCCGCAACAAAACCATAATAAAAAACACCCGCTCCCGTCATCAGCCTTGCATCATTTGCGCCCCAGAATGTTGAGAAAAATGTTAGTGAAAATATTACTGCAAGCTCTTTGTTTTCTCTGAGGTATTGACTTATTCTGTCAGCAAATATGATTAATAACGGAAGAATGAATACAGCAGGCCCGATCAACGTCTTTAATAAAATCAGAGGATCATTCAGTTTTTCAGGCACATGAACAGATACCTGTTCCATCAGATATCCGCTACCCGATCCGTCAATCAGCAATCTTATCAGAACCGCAATAATTAAACTTACCATGCTGCCTGCCAGTAGGAGTTTAACTCTTTTAGTATTTTTTTCTCTCTTTTTTAGCAGAACTAATCCGCCCGCTGCCATTATAATAAAATTCTCTTTTATAAATACACATGCCAAAAGCACTGTTACAGCCCATGTTATTTTCCCTTTCTTCAGCAATAGTAAAAACAATATTGTAAAAGCCGAGACATACAGATCCACAACATTATAAGGATTTTGAATCAGAAATACTGATATCTGAGCATTCAGCAGTAAAAACACATAAGCAAGTGAACTGCTTTCAGTTCCGTATCTGTCTTTGAAATATAAAATAAATGCTGCCCCCTGAACAATAAACCCCATCAACATCAAGAAATAAAATCCGGCAACGGGATTCTGTAACAATCCTGCCAGCCAGGGCAGTAAAATTCTGTACTTAAAGGGGGGTATGACATCTGTATTAATTCCGGGAGAAGCTTCTGCCATCTCAAGATAGTATTTCAGATCCAGCTTTCTTTCTATCCCCTCCTCAGGCGTGATTGTCCGTATTGTCATCAGCAGTATTATAAATACAACACCTGCTGCAACAGGATACATGAACTCTTTTTTATTAAATAATTCTCTCAATGATACAGTTTTCAGAAAGTTCTCGCATATTAATTTGATTTTCTCATCCCGCATAAGCCCAGATCAGCTTTTCACGGCCGAGTTTATTCAGCATCTCAAGGTCTTCATCGGTTACCTTTTCATTATCACCCGTAAAAACTCCCTCTTCATAACTTACAGGGGCTTTAATATCAAGCGGGCCTGAGCTCAGGAGTTCCAGCTTCTCAACAATAATGTTATTTCCCGATGCGGCGTCAACGGTTCCCTCAATAACATAGGGCCCCATAGAAAGGGTGTTAACGGCGTATTTTGCATAAGATTCAGGGAAAAGCACAGCTTCAAAAGTGCCTGTGGTATCTTCAAGGGAAAGGAATTTCATAATCTCTCCCCTCTTCGTTTTGATCCTCTTTGAGGTCATGTACCACCCTGTTATTCTGATTTTTTTGCCGTTATGCAAATTTATATCTTTTGCCTTTATAATTGACGGATCATTAAGCCAGCCGGGGAAAAACTCCAGCGGATGCCGGCTTACCATGTAATCAAACGACTCCATCTCGTCAAGGCACTTCTGCTCAATGCTGTAGTCATAATCTGATCTGATATCCTCCTCAAGTCCCGATGCCATGCCTGAAAACAGGGAAACCCCGTCATCCCCGAATCTGTTTCTGTGTTTGAAATGGAGATCAAGCCAGCGCATAAGAGTGATCCTGCTCTCCCCGAAGCAATCAAGTGCTCCGCATTTCACCAGCAGTTTCGATTCTTCGTAGCATGCTCCCGTGCGTTCAAGGAACTCACCAAACGACTGATAAGGCCCCCTTAACTGCCGCTCACGCACTATGCCGGTTGCAGTGTTATAAGGAAGATTTTTAACCGCCTGGAACCCGATTCTCAGCTCCTTTCCGCTCCCCGTGTACTCATACTTTGAGTGATTAACACAGGGAAGATAAACAGTAAGACCAAGCCGCTTTGCCTCCTGAATATACACGGCCGGGGAATAATACCCGCCCCTGTTGCTCAGAACGCTTGCCATAAACTCTGCGGGATAATGGACCTTGAGGTATGCCACCTGAAATGACAATAATGCAAACGATGCGCTGTGCGATTTACAAAATGCGTACCCTGCAAAAGATTCTATCTGCCTCCACAGCTCCTTTGACGTGTTGTCTTTCAGGCCTTTATCCCTGCATGAAGAGAAAAAGCGCTCTTTAATGCGCATCATCGCCTTTGAAGAACGCATCTTGCCGCTCATTGCCCTCCTCAGAAGGTCTGATTCCTCAAGGGTGAGCCCCGCAATGTGATGCGCCACTTTTATCACGTCTTCCTGATATATCATCACACCATAAGTCTCGCCAAGGTATTTCTCCATCTCGGGCAGAAGATACTTCCTGCGGCGGGGATCTTTATGACGTGCTATAAACTCCTGCATCATTCCGCTTTCTGCCACACCGGGACGTATGACCGATGATGCCGCAGTGAGCATCTCAAAATTATCAACATCAAGCCGCCTCAGCAGAGACCGCATTCCGGGCGACTCAATATAAAAGCACCCTATTGTATTACCGTTTTTTATCAGCTCTTTAGTGCCCTGATCATTAAAAAGATACTCGTAATCATAAATATCAAAACCTGACCGCTCCCCTCTGCGCACCAGTGCCGGGAGCATACTGATTATGTTGCTTCTGCCCGGGAACCGGTAATCCGTTAAATCTATTAAAGCGTCGCCTTGCATTTGTTATTCGCGTGTTTCGTGTTTCGTTGTCAGCCTGTCCGCCTGTGGCAGATTCTTCGTTCTTCGTTACAGCTCAAATGAAACAAACTGAAGTTT
>JABWCA010000212.1 GCA_013359345.1 Ignavibacteriaceae bacterium | reverse complement strand
TTCAGTGTGAAAGTGACATCAAATTCAAAACTGCCGAAATATCCTGTGTGTCCGCCCAGATGAATGCCGTTAAGCCAGACACTGCAGCTGTAATCAACTCCGCCAAACCTCAGCAGCTTATGAGAATCAGAAGCCGCCTCAGAGTTCAGATCAAAAGTTGTTATAAACCAGACCACACCATTATAGTTTGTGAGCCCCTGCAGCTCCCAGTTTGAAGGTACCTCCATCTGCCCGGCAAGCAGGCCTGAGCTTAATTTTTTTTCTATATCTTCAATGCTGAAAGCACCGGCCTGATCAGTTATATACTGCCATTTTCCGGCAAGATTTATTTTATTCATATCAGTAAGTTATCTCCAGTATCGCCGGAAGCGAATAAAACTTAATTCTGTTATTTGTGAAGTCAGATGAATTTTTTCCGTTGACAGTCACTTTTACCGGCATTTTTGATTCGTTAAAATTTCTTATTTCAAACCCCTCGGCGGGCATTCTGTTTAATCCCGAGACCTCCACTCTGTAAGTACCGTTTCCGGTTTTTTTGATTTTCCATGAAAGATCACCATAGTAGGTGGGCAGATTTTCAACCGAAATGCCTTTTTCATAGTCAATCCAGGATTTTTTGAGGCCTGCGCCAATCACAAGGGTATTTTCAAGCTCATTTTCATAAACGAAAAAGGTTCTTACGGCATTAATAAAGTCAGAACCGACCCATGTATGAGGCATATCCCCGATAAACCGCGGGAGTCTGTAATCTTTCCAGACAACCTCTGCCCAGTGGTTCCATCCGTGCGGTCTGCGGTCGTTCATGAAGAAATCAACCAGCCGGTGTGCCCTTTCAGGCTGATCAAGGAAAATGAATGAGCCGATTGTCCTTACTTCATAAGGGGTATAGTTAATCCAGTCGAGCTTACCACTCCTCCTCTCCTCAGTAAACTGAAAATACTTGTCAAAAGTATTCTTTGTAAGATCGGGAGGCATATTCTTCAGCTCATTGCACGGATATATTGCAATTGTTGTTGAAGTGGCATCAAAATCACCTTTTTCAACACAGCCCGGAATGTAATTGATTTTTCTTGTTTTCACCGCAAGCCTGATTGAGTTGTAGAGATTTTCCCTGAACTCATCCCTGAATGCAGCAAACTCTTCTGCCTTTTCTTTATTACCTGTAATTTTCGCAATATCAGCAGCATCTTTGAGTCCCTTCATGGCAAAAAAATTATCCCAGTAAGAATGCATCGGCTTATCTGAATATCCCTCGTGGCTTATTGATTCGGGCAGAATTCCGTAATACGCCCTCACAGAGTCATTCCCATACTTAAAATGATCCGTTGATCTTTCTGCAGTCAGTTCCTTAAGATAACTTACCGCGCCCGCAACATTTGAAAATCTCTCCTTAAGGAGAAGAGTGTCACCGGTAAAATTAAAATACTGTTTAATAAGATATATAAGTTCTCCGTGACTGTCATGCTCAGGCACGGGATCAGCACCCCGGCTGTCAACCACGCAGGGCACCTTTCCGTTTGCAAACTGATATGAAGAGTACCAGTTAATAAATTCCTTAATCTCGGATCTAAGACCCATCTTGAGCAAAGCCGCCGATGTAAGAGCTCCATCCCTGATCCATGACCTTTCGTATGATCTTGAGCCGGGCTGAATTCCCGCCTTATCCCTGTTAATAAGAATATAGCCGATATTTGACCTGACCGTATTAATAAGCTCACCGGCATCTGGGGGAAGATTGTAAGTTATATGATTGAGTGCATCCTTCCAGAACTTCTTCACACCGGCAAGTTTATCCTGCACATATTTAACCTCAAGATTCTGAAGCTCAGCAGGGAATTCTCCGTAAAAAGGAATTGCAACGGCATAATAAACAGCCTCACCGGGAAGCAGGTGAAATTCTGACTCAAATCCGCCTGAGGCCAGTCCCCCGGGATCTTCAACTGATTTTGTATCGGGCACTTTTCCCTCTTCAAACCAGAAAGCTATATCTTTTGATGAAAAACACGTTGCCCCGAATTTCGCGAAGCGGTCTGTAAAGAAAATGCTTTTGCTGCCTGCAGTTATCTTTTTCCCTTCAGACGATATTTTCTGCAGTCTGGCAACACCTCCGGTCATATTCAGTTCCTGATAATAAGGATTTGCCTGGAACGGTCTCACTGCATTTAAGAACTTTCCGTTTACAGCCTTCTGCGAGTTATTTCTGAGTTCATATAGTGCGTATAATACAGAATTCACATTAGCCGTTCCTTCTGCAAATACGGTTGTCTTTAGCTGAAGTCCTTTATAATCCCAGGTCACAGATGGAACGGGAATGTAATCATCTTCCAGGGTTTGATTTAATTTCACATCATTTCTGGTTATGAGCCTGCCATCCAAAAACAAAAAGGGTTCAAGCGAAAAGGACAATTTATCAGTTTCAAACAGTCCGTCTTCGTTCATCAGACTTTCTTTCACGTCACCGCTCACACCGGTAACAGTCCAGTAACTTTTCTGTTCGCTGAAATACCGCGGGAACAACCCATCCCTGTTTTCTTTTGCAACATTTATAAAAAACCTGTTAGGATTCAGGGAAAATTCCGGTTTTTCAATCCTGATTTCCTTAATTTCGGTACCGGCCTCCGATTCTGCCGAGATTCTGAGATACCTGTATTCTGCATCGGGCACCGCTATCCAGCTTTTATTATGCTGAAGGTTTTCCACCACTGCCAGTTCAGTGTACTCATTGTCATCTTCAGAGCCGGTAACAATAAAGGATCGCGGTTTGAGTTTATCACCCCAGTTTATAACCATGCCTCCCAGTTCAGTGAGTGAACCCAGATCTATTTTAACCGAAGTCTTTCCGCCCGCCCTGTAAACCACCGAACTGCTGAGATCGGAATCAGTCAGATTTCCCGGAAGCCCCTCCCAGTTATCTGATGATATCCCTTCAAGAAATACAGCGGGAGCCATCCCCTTATTTTTCTCATATTTCAGCTCTTCAAATGTAAGCTCATCAAGATAGATGGTGCCTTTCCCTCCGTTAAATGAAGCAATGGTAAATTCAAGTCTCTCGGTGGCAAAAAGAGCTTTATTTTCAACGGGACCCCACGCAAAACCGATATGCCTTTTTTTATAGCTGATCTTTTTCCAGTCGGTCGGGAATTCGTAATTCCTTTTGTTCACCCACCAGACATTATCACCCGATTTATCGGCAAGCTTGAACTCGAAATTATTGGAGGGGGATTCACCTTTAAGTGAAAAGCTGAATCTGTAATTTTCGGGGTATTTAAGAGGGATAAGTTTCTGAATGCCTCCGTAGCCTGAACCTTTTGTGAAATTATAGTCGAGACGGAGACATTTTCCTTTCACACCCTCAGCATTCGATATGGTTATCTCAACTCCCTCTGATGCATAAATCGCCCATCCTGCAGTATCTTCAAACGCTTCAAGAAGCTGCGGCTGGGCATAACCGGCCCATGCCGGCAGCAGTATCATAGTTATAAAAAATATATAGTTTTTAAGAAGATTCATTCCGGTTCCGATATTGTTAATGATCCCCGCCTGAAACACCGCTGCAATGAGTAAGGAAATGAAAATTCCTTACCCATTAACAGGCGGAGTATATATGAGGTAAATCTTTTACGGCTTATCTGAAGTTCAGCCGCTCAAGTCCTTTTTTGATAATTTCATCTTTCATAAAATATTTCCAGACAAAATCATTTCTGTAATTTTCTATCATAATGACAAAAGGTCCCTGATCTATTCCGAGATAATCTTTATTAAACCAGTTGAGAGTGGGGTTAAAGGCATCAACAAAGCCGTACCTGCCCCAGAGTCCTTTCTCTGCAAACCTGTCATACATTGATTTTAATGAGCTTATAGTTATATCCGGAGCAAACGGAATGGAGCCCCCCAGTGCGGTGGGTGCCAGCGTTCCGTCATCAAAATAATTTGAGTCGGGTCCCGCGCTGCCTCTTCCGGCGTAACCCAGGAATGTCATTCCGTCACGGTTAAATGAATCACCCGGCCCGTCGCAGGCAGTAATGCCCCATGTGAGCGAGTCATAGCCTTTCCATCCGTGTGGATTCTGGATTCCGTAAAGCCTCTGGGTCAGCACTGCCCTTCTTGAGTTCTCAAAATAATCTATTCCTTTATTCCTCATGTAATCATCCTTTATGTTCCTGAAATCAATGAACATATGTGAATACTGATGACCAAACAGAGGGGGGAACACCAGATGCCCGAGCCCGGGGTAAGGCTCGCGCCATGTATAGTTATCAACCCATGCCTTGTAAGATTTCTGATAATCAGGCATATCCATTCCGGCAGCGAGGATGTAAATAAGAATAGCTTCATTGTATCCCAGCCATCCGTGAGGATCATGCCCCCTCTCAGGCCAGTAGCCCAGGTTGATTGAAAATGAATGTTTTCCTTTACCTTCGGGCATCTGCATGAATTTCCAGTTAACGCGTTCAAGAATTCTTGCAGCAATGGCTCTTATTTCAGTCTCTTCGGGTGAGTTGCCCGCGTAATAATTCCGTGCAAAAATGATTCCAGCAAGAAGTAAGGCCGTATCAATTGAGGAGAGTTCACACTTCCACTCCCGGCTGCCGTCAGTCATTTTCAGGAAATGATAGTACAACCCCTCATATCCTGTTGCATTGGTGTCATTGCTCTGCACTGAGTTAATCAGAAATCTGAACATGTTGAGAGTAAGGGTGCGGGCTTTTGCCGTTTCAATCCATCCTTTTTCAGCCCCGATTGCCCATGCAGGAAGCGCAAAACCCATTGCTGCTATTGAAGCAGGCGCCCAGTCGGCTGTTCTGTCTTTAACGAGCCCGAGTTCCGGATTTATCTCATTGATAAAAAACAGAAACGACCGGTACTGCACCGAATCAAGGAAAATCTGATCATCAGACGTGATCGTCTTTATACCGGTTTTGCTTCCGGTTGAGCAGCCTGAGATAAAAATAAGAGCGGCAATTACAGCAAGTGTTTTTTTCAGCATTTATCTCAGTCCCATCCCGATAGTTAATCTGTGCGCTTCGGCCAGCCTGCCGTAATCTGCATAAGCATAGTCAAAACGGAGAGATATGTTGCCGGCCAGGTCAGTCTTGACACCGCCGCCAAACACAAGACCCCCTTCAGAGTCCTGCAGAAACAGATTTCTGTAACCGCCTCTTAAAAACAGCATCTTCATAAGAGTAAACTCACCTCCTATATTCACACTCTCCCTGTTATCTGAGGGGTGCATTGCATCTGCGGATATCAGCAGAGAATAATCCTCACTGAATTTATAAGGCAGTGCAACTCCCACTCTGAAAATCGTGGGGAGCGAATATGAGTCTGTTCTGAACTCAGCAGGGAGTTCATCATTATCACCGTATTTTTTGGGGTCAAAGTCATAATCGATAAACAGGTCGCGTCCGCTGAACTGTCCTTTTGTCCCGAAATTTGAAACAGAGGCGCCCAGCATTATTCCGCTTTCCGAGAGCTGATACTGAACGCCGAAGTTCATTCCGAACATTGACATTGAGCTGTGCCAGATGGTCTCGGTTATATAGTTAAGCTGAAGCCCCACTGAAACACGGTCAGTAAGCATTACGCCGTAACCGAGCCCTATTGCCAGATCGGTCACTTTATATTTTTCACCTGTGCCAAGCGGTTGTTCAACCGTTCTGACTGCAATCTCACCTGAATTAAGATTTGTAAGCTGCAGTGAGAGACTTCCTATTGAGGGAAGATTGACGGCGGCAACAGCATAATTATAAGTGATATCCGCAAGCCATTTGTTGTACGTGAACTGAACATCGGTGCCTTCAAGCCTTCCAAGGCTGGCAGGATTGAAAAACATTGAAGTTGCCTCGCCGAAAAGCGCAGTTCCCGCGTTGCCGATTGCGACCGCTCTTGATGAGGGCTCTATTTTAAGGAACTGCCCAACGGTGGTTCCTGCCTTGTTTTGAGCGTTCAGTGATGAGGCGCATGCCAGAGCAAAAGTGATTAATGCCAGAATTGAAAATTTCTTTAGATTCTTCATGTCACCCGCCTACTTAATAATTGCAAATTTACCAATGAATGTGCCTGTATCTCCTCCGTCAACATGGAAAAGATAAAGGCCCGGCGCCACTTCAAGCTGATCGGAGTTTCTGAGATCCCAGCCGATAACTCCGCTTGTTATATCACCGTCATGCCTGAGAGTGTTCACAAGTTCGCCTGTAATGGTATAGATTCTTACAGTTGCGTTTGCGGGGAGATTTCTGAATTCCATTTTCCGCTCGCCTCTCCCCTGAACAGCAAATCTCTGAGGTTCAAATGATGCCGCAGCCACGTAAGGATTAGGCACAACGTACGGTTCATTATCGAACTGTGTCTTTGCCAGAGCCGCATCAACCTTCTGAGCTTTTGTCAGGAAAGTGTACTTGTCTTCTGATGAAAGCGGTTTGGTGATTGCAATCCTGTATATATCTCCGTCAGTCGGGAGTATCTTTGTCCCGCCGTTCAGTCCGGTGGTGTCTGCATCGAGTCTCCAGGTTGGTTTGTAGTCAGCCGGAGTTGCAGCCCTTGCAGTCAGAATTTCAATATAGTCGCCTATTTCTGAAAGGGTTCCGTTATTATTCTGGTTTCTGAACCTGAATTTCAGCTTCATATCACCCTGATCCGTTTTAGAGATCACTCTGAACTTTGCGGGTTTAGCCGGAAGGCCGATACCTGCCACGCTGGTGTCAAGAACGGCACTGCTGAACTGAACTTCAATGTTTGCCGGGAAACCGGGACGCCTAAGTGTAACAGGCAGGCCGGGAGCATATCTGTATTTAACAGGGATGTTTGAACTGCTGCCTGAAACAAATCCCGTGTTAGCGGTATCAATCTCAACTGTCTGTGAAGTTGAAATAACGGGGAGAACGCCTCTTCCCGCAGGACCCGTCCCTTCTCCTGAAAGATCATA
>JABWCA010000211.1 GCA_013359345.1 Ignavibacteriaceae bacterium | reverse complement strand
CGTTATATTAACGCAACAACGCTTGCCAAAGCAGTCAGAATTGAAGAACATCTTATCCGCGAGAAAGTGATTTCGGGTTACATGCCTAAAGAAACCATGATTGCCATTGCAAATATCATTGAAAGAGAAGATGAATACAGGGGCGTTTATGGCGATACCTACGAACAGAGATGGTATGAAGACATTGAAAAGGAAATCCTTAAATCGGGCAAAATGGTGGGTGAGCATCTTGGTGCAATCGGTATTCTGAGAATGCAGCAGGTGCTTAAAAATATTAATGAAAGAGTGAATGAAAGATTTTACGGATGGGATGTCACTCTCGGTGTACTGTTTAATCTGTCAACCTCAGATAAATCTGATACAAGATCACCGGCTCTCTCAATAGGGGGCAGGTATTCTCACCCTATCAGCTGGAGCTCTCAGATTAACAGTTTCCTAAACGTCTCCACACCTTTTGATTCAACATTTTTCAAGGATGTGAGAGGGGAACTGGGTATAGATTATATCTATGAATTAAGCAATAAAATAAACTTTATCGGCGGTTACAGGCTTAACTATACAAAGCCGAATGTGGGTGACGGATATGCGGATCATTTCCTTAACGGATCATTCATATTCTATATGGAGAACTCGATAAATCTGGGCATCAACGCAACCCTTGCAAGTTATGGCCTCAGCACCGCAAAACGAACAGATTTCAGAACATCGGTAACACTGCAGTATAATCTGTTCTGATAGCAGGGTTTTCTCTCTGTATATCTCCCTATGATGGAACAAAAGGGGAGGGAATTATTTCCTTCCCCTCCATTTACTTACAAAGCGCATGAACCGGCTGATGAATTTCCGTCAACAGATAATATTCTGTCAAGCCTTATAAGGGTTCCGTCAGAAAGTACAGCAAACTCAGCACCGTCAACAGACTTCAGATCTTTAATCACCGCGGTGGCTGTGAGGGTCTGCCCTTCAGAAAGATATGAAATTTCCACGGTCTTCTTCAAAGTTGCGGCAGCTTCAAGCCGGTCATAGAAACCGCAGTCAACAGGTTTATATTGATCCATTTCTCAGCCCAGATATCCTTGTTTGTACATAAGCTCAGCACATAAAATGGCTCCGCCTGCAGCTCCCCGAACGGTATTGTGTGAGAGTAGTGTGAATTTGTAATCGAACAGATTGCATTCGCGCAGTCTCCCGATTGAAACCGCCATTCCTTTATCAAGATTCCGGTGAAGTCTTGGCTGGGGGTATTTGTCCTCATAAAAATAATGAATCGGATTCAGAGGAGCGGAGGGAAGATTAAGTTGCTGCGGAACTGCCGAAAAGCTCTTCCATGCATTTATCACCGCTTCCATATCCGGTTTTGATTTCAGTTTAACCTGAACCGATTCAAGATGACCGTCAAGCACGGCCACGCGGTTTGTTGAGGCGCTGATCTTTATATTGCTGAATCTGATATGATCACCGGTAAGCTCACCAAGTATTTTGCCCGGTTCATTCTCAAGTTTATCTTCCTCGCCGCCTATGAACGGAATAACATTGTCAAGTATATCAAGACTGGCCACTCCCGGGTAACCGGCACCTGAAAGCGCCTGCATTGTAACCACATTCACAGCTTCAAGCCCGAAGTTATCAAACAATGGTTTAAGCCCGAGTACCAGGCCGATGGTCGAACAGTTGGGATTGGTTACAATAGCTCCGCCGTTATATTTCTGCGCCTTTATAAGTTCAAGATGATCCGGGTTGACTTCCGGAATGAGCAGAGGGACATCAGGATCAGTTCTGTGATTTTTAGAGTTTGATACAACAAAATACCCTGCAGAAGCAAAGGCCGATTCAACTTCTCCTGCCACCGATGAATCAAGTCCGGAAAAAATGAGCCTGCTTTCAAACCCGGGTTCACAGCTTTTTACTGTTTTCTCTGCAACTGTTGCCGGAATGGGAGTCGGAAGAATCCAGTTTACGGCATCCCTGTATTTTTTCCCTGCCGAGCGGTCTGAGGCGCCAACCTCGTGAAGTTCAAACCAGGGGTGGTTTTCAAGCATTTGTATAAATTTCTGTCCGACACTTCCGGTTGCGCCTAACACGGCAACTTTAATCTTGTTCATAAATTTTCAGTTTCCTTATTCAGAATTAACGAAAATGCATCAATGCAGTCCTGAATTGAATCATCAGCCGGGAGGAAGTGAGGGGTGTGAAGTCCGTGATTCTCTCCGTTCGATGTACCTATCCAGAACATTAAAGAGGGGTATTTTTTACTTATAAAACCGAAATCTTCTCCTGTCATTTTACTGCCGCAGTCAATCACTTTAAATTTGCTGCTAAGTGCAGGAACGCATTCATTGTAAACTTTTTCATCAACAACAACCTCAGAAAAAGCGGGTCCTCTCAGTATTTCAGCTTTTACGCCTGTTTCAGCTTCAGTCTGTTTAAGTAATTCGCTTACCTTTTCAAGAAACTCCATATTTTTCTCATAGCTCAGCGCCCTGAGAGTGCATTCAGCCTTTGTGTAATAGGGGATGATATTCCTTGCAACACCTGATTCCACTTTACCGTATCCGAATATCAGCCGCTCATTCTGATTTTTCAGCCAGGCCTGGATTTTGTCGAGGAAACTGCGGAGTCCGTCAAATGAGTTTATCCCTTTTTCAGGGAAAGCAACGTGAGCAGATTTTCCTCTGAACTCAATATTAATTTCACATGCTGAAGCAAAAAGCACACCCGGTGAAGTTGCAATTTCTCCCCGTTTATAATCATCGGTCACATGAAGAGCAATTGCCTTTGAAATATTGAATGAGTCAAAAACTCCGCTTTCAATGGTCTTCACTGCCCCTCCGCCGCCTTCTTCTGCCGGCTGGAAAAGAAAAAGGAGGTTCTGATCAGGGCGTTTTTCAACTACATTGAGCAGAAAGCCGTATAGTGCTGAAGTATGGACATCATGACCGCAGGCGTGCATATAATCATTGTTTGATTTCCAGGGGTAGCCGGTATCCTCTTTGATGGGCAGGGCATCAATATCACCCCTGAAAAGTATGTAAGGCTCTGAGTTGACAGTGTATTCAGCCACGAGTCCGGTTTCGAGCGGGCGGTGAATTTTAATCCCTTCAAGCCCGGAAATGTTATCAATAAGAATTTTGGTGGTTTTAAATTCCTGAAACATAAGCTCCGGATTAGAGTGGAGATAGTGCCTCAGATCAACGGGTTTTAACATAAATACTGAAATTTAATGAATGGTCAAAAACAGAACTTCAAATTTAAGAAAAAAGGGGGAGGGAGAGAAGGAAAAATGAACCGGCAGGGCTGAGCCTGCCGGAATCAGAGCTGAAAGGTGATTATTTCATAAGCTGCATTTTGCGTGTTACACTGAACCCGCCCGCTGATAATCTGTAAATATAAACACCTGATGCGAGCGCACCGGAGTTGAATGTAGCTGTATAAACTCCTGCATCTTTCACTTCATTAACCAGTTCTTTCACAAGTTCACCTGCAGTATTATATACCGAGAGTTTAACCGGCGATGCAAATGGAACCGAGTAATTTATGGTTGTTGAAGGGTTAAAGGGATTGGGGTAATTCTGTGACAGAGAAAACAGATCCGGATTAACACCGCTTACGCTGATCACATTGCTGTAACTGAACTCACCGTTAAAATCGATCTGTTTGAGGCGGTATCTGCTGTTAGCGGGGAAATTCTTGTCGGTGAAATTGTATGAATTAAGTGAGGTGCTGGTTCCTTTGCCATGCACAAACCCGATCACTCCGTAGCTGATGCCGTCACTGCTTCTTTCAATTTCAAAACCCATATTGTTTGTTTCGGAAGCAGTGCTCCATGAGAGTATTACATCTGTGCCGGTGGCTGCTGCACTGAATGAGGCTAGTTCAACCGGTATAACAACCATCGGAGGGGCTGGGAGATATATCTGACCCCTGATTTCACCCGAAGGATAGTTAGAAGTATGAATATTGGCATAGACCCTGCCTGAAAGAAGTTCAGTAAGATGTGCGTCAGATAATCCCGGCCAGTCACCCTGAACCGTGCTGTCGGTGAAGGTGATTGCGTGAATAACTCCGCCGTTCTGACCTGCGGGTGCATTATGAAAATGGGCTCCTGTGAGCGATGAAGTAAGCCCTGCAATGGTGATCTGATACTCGGCATCGGCACCGTTTTCAAAGTCAAGCATTACAACTGCCGTGCCTCTTGCTGAAGAAACCACTGTGCCGGTTTCCTGGGTGTTATCAAGCGCTCCGTAAAGCATGAGCACATCAGGAACAACCATCTGACCTCTGATCTCACCGCCGGTATATAGAGATGAGTGAACATTAAGATATACATTGCCTTTGATCATGTGCGCCAGGAGTGTATCAGCAAAACCGGTCCAGGCACCTGAGATTGTGTTACCTGTTCCGGGAGTAACTGCTCTTACCACACCACCGTTGGTTCCGGCTTTGGCAAGATGGAAATGGCTTGCTGTGTAGGTGCCTTCAAGTTTTGCGAAAGTTGCCTGATACCAGACGGTATCTTTTCCTGGATTTATTCTTGCATACGCTGTGCCATGTGCAACTGAGTTATTTGCGGGAACCTCTGAGAGTCCGCTCATATCACCGGCAAGCATAATCTGACCTCTCTGAATTATCTGTCCCCTTATCTCGCCGCCGGGAAAAGCGGAAGAGTGAATATTGAGATACATATCACCTTTAAGCAGTGCAGCAAGCTGGGTGACGGTTATTCCCGGCCAGAAACCTTCGGCAGTGCTGTCGGTAAAAGTTACAGGATGAACAACGCCGCCGTTCTCTCCCGCGGGAGCGTTGTGAATGTGTGAGGCAGAATATGTGCCAGTAAGGCCTGCAATAGTTACAGCATAGTGAAGAGTATCGCCTGTGGGGTTAAGCATGAAGACCGCTGTGCCCTTTGCAGATGATCCGTTTGAAGGAACTTCCTGAGCGCCTGTAAGTGATGCACTGAAATGAACACCGGGCTGATACTGAACCTGACCTCTTATTTCACCCGATGGGAATGAAGAGGAGTGAATGTTTATGTATACAAGGCCTTTGAGAAATTTTGCGATAATTGAATCGGGAACATTTGTCCATTCGCCGGATGCTGTGTTACCTGAATATGACGGTGTCAGATTATAGATGACACCACCGTTGCTGCCGGCGGCGCCGAGATGAAAATGAGAAGCTGTGAAGTTTCCGGTGAGCCGTGCGTAGGTTATTGAATAATTCACGGTTTTCATTGCGGGATCAATAGCTATAACGGCCGTGCCGAGAGCGGGAGTAGTGACTGACGGAACCTCCTGCGCACCTTCAATCTCCGCTGTGAGCACTATCTGCGCTTTTGTCACCGAAATAAAAGCGGCAAATGCTGTGAGTAAAAGTAAAAGTCTTTTATACATGCTGTCTCCTGTTAAGGTTAATAATACCAGAATAGTATTATTTCACCTCAACAAGTGACATTCTGAACCCGGGCTTTTAAAATTTCAGTAATAACTTACCCATGGTGCCTCTTGATTCCAGATCTTTATGGGCCACGGGGGCTTTATCAATGGGATACTCCGCTATGTTCATCAGCCTGAAAACACCTTTATGAAAGAGTTCAAACAACGCTGATGATCTTGATTCAAGTTCCTCCCTTGTATGAATGTAATCATCGAGTTTGGGCCTTGTCATGATCAGAGATCCTTTTTTGTTAAGAAGCTGGGGATCAACAGGATCAGGGGCGCCGGATGACTGGCCGAAAATCACTATCCAGCCTCTTACATTAAGGCAGTCAAGGCTTTTCAAAAATGTTGATTTGCCGACTGAGTCATAAACAACATCAAGTTTTTTTCCGCCGGTCATGTTCATCAGTTCTGCCACAAAATCGTTTTTTTCGTAATTTATAATATTTTTCACGCCCAGAGATTTTAATAAATCTGCTTTCAGTTCTGTTGAAACCGTTGTGTAAACTTCTGCTCCGAGAGCAAGGGCCATCTGGTTAAGTATCAGCCCCACTCCTCCTGCCCCGGCGTGAATGAGACATGATTTCCCGGGTGAGAGGGGGAATGCTGAATAACAAAGGTAGTGGGCGGTCATTCCCTGCAGGAACATTGCAGCAGCATCAGATGATGAAATAAAATCCGGTATTCTGACGAGATCTTTCGTATGAACCTTTGAGAATTCTGCATAAGCCCCGGGGATACCGGCATACACAACACGGTCTCCTTTTCTAAGCCCGTAAGGGTTATCCGTTATATCATCAATCACTCCGGCTGCTTCTTTACCGGGAATGAACGGATAATTTACGTTATACTGACCTGAGCGGTGGTACGTATCTATATAATTGATTCCCGCATACTCATTTCTGACTATTGCATAACCATCCGAAATAACCGGTTTCGGAATATCGGATATAATGAGCCCTTCAGGCGGAACAGGGGAGTTTAATACTATTGCTTTCATGACCTGCACAAAATTTGTTAAACTGAAAGTAAAATTAAGAATAATAAGGGAGGGAAAGAAGAGTCCACCCGGAATCGGGTTAATATTCCGGGTGGAAAGAAATTATCTTATATCCACTCTTCTTCGATTATGGAACCATCAAAATCAAGAACGACAGCTTTTACAGGTACCTTCCTGACTGCTTTGCTTACTGCGGTCTGTGCAAGTCTTACGAGTCCGCCGCAGCAGGGTACTTTCATTATCAGAACAGTAAGTGTGTTAATTTTTGAATAATCAATCATTTCAATCAGTTTTTCAACATACACCGTCTGATTCTGATCAAGTTTGGGGCATGCAATCGCAATCGATTTGTTTTTCAGAAATTCAGAATGGAACGCAGGTGCCACAAAACCGGCGCAGTCAGCTGCAAGAAGCAGATCTGCATTTCTGTAATACGGAGCCTGAGGGGCAACCAGATGCAGCTGGATTGGCCATTGTCTCAGCTCTGATTTGATTTCACCTGATGGAGTTACTGTTTTTTGTGCCTGCACCGGTTTGATTTCCTGAGCCTGTGAACCGGGACA
>JABWCA010000210.1 GCA_013359345.1 Ignavibacteriaceae bacterium | reverse complement strand
GGGTTTCCCGTTTCCGGGACCCCCTCCGCAAAAAGTTATCCCGCAAGCATGCGGGATTTTTTGTTTTAAACAATTCCGTTAGTTACCTGCTCTTACCGCAGGTTTCCCGTTCCCGGGACCACCTCCGCAAAAAGTTATCCCGCAAGCATGCGGGATTTTTTGTTTTAAACATCTCTGTTCTTATGATTTTTACCGCGGGTTTCCCGTTTCAGGGACCCCCTCCGCAAAACACATCTCGCATGCAAGCGGGATTTTTGTGTTAATATTCTAGGATTTACGGCTTTTAACGCGTGTATTATTCGTTCAGTACCCTTCCAAAAACATATCATGCATAACTGCAAATTTTATTCAGAGAATTGAGCTCACCCCGGTTTATATCCTCACTGCTTTTCTTTTTGGTCTCCCCCGATCTACAGGCATCCCGGAGGAATTTTTAGTGTAATTATGTCGGGAATTCCCGGTTATATCGTGTGCAAAGCCACCCTTGAATCAGTCGGGCTGTTATCAGAATTTTCAATTCACTTTGTGCAGGACCTGATAATTTTCACAGCCCTCTCTACAATAAATGAAAGGAAAAATCCGGCGGGAGGTTTAACCTTTGCCGGTGAACGGCATAAGAAATGAAAAATAAAAAGAGGCCGGTAATAATTCCGGAAGCAGCCTGGTCGCGCATTGGATAAAAGAGACAGAGTTAAGTATAAAAAGCCCTTGCCCGTTTTAAGTTGGTCATTAAACGCGGAGCGGGCCATAAGCTTATTTGCTTCTCACAACTCTGAAACCTAACGTTGATGATGTATAATTCAGGATTGAACTCCCTCTGGCATCGTTTCTAAGCACTTCACGCGTATTGATCCAGCTTCCTCCTCTGTAAACCCTCCCCGTACCTCCTTCTGCTCCCAGGGGATTGTTTCCAGACATATCAGCATAAGAAGCATACCAATCCCAGCACCACTCCGCCACGTTTCCGCTCATATCATAAAGCCCGGCCTCATTAGGAGCCAGTGATTTGACCGGTTTTGTTTTGCGTCCTGAATTATCCCCGTAAACGGCAACTTTAGCGGGGTTGTTGTCACCGGCATATCTGTAACCTTTACCGGCAGAACCGCCTCTTGCTGCAAATTCCCATTCAGCCTCTGTAGGCAGCCTGTAACCCGATGCAGTAAAGTCGCATTTCACAAGATAACGCGGAACTTTATCACTTTTAATATTATAATCAGGGTCATTTTGTGATTTATCTGTTTTATAGGCAGGGGTAAGTCCGTAGAGCGCCGAAAGTCTGTTACAGAATTCTACCGCTTCATACCATGAAATATTTTCAACAGGCCGGTTCGCACCTTTAAATTCAGAATTATTATAGCCCATCACCTCACTCCAAAGCGCCTGAGTAACCTCTGATTCCGAGATTTCAAAGGCGTTGAGTGTAACTTTTCTTACCGGTGCAGACTCAGGCCGGCATTCAGGATCAGCATCACCATAACTGCAGCCCATGTAATATGTTCCCTTTTCAATCAGTCTCATTACCGGTGCATTTGTTGTCTGCGCGGTAAGGTTAATCTGAAAATTAACCGGAAAAAGGATGGCTGTGATAATAAGGAGCTTTCTGAGTGGCATAAATTATCTTCTGATTAGTTGCTGGTTGTACTCCGGCTTTAATACCGGGTTAATAATTATCTGAGAATTTCACTGAATTAAAAAAATGTTCTACTGAGATACTTTAAGTGAGAAAGTACTTCCTTTTCCTGCTTCAGACTGAACTGAAATCTCGGCTTTGTGCAGTTTTGCCAGCTCACCGGCAAGCCTGAGGCCAATACCTGTACCTTTTTCTTTTTTGGTGCCGGGCAATGAGCTTTTCTTTTCAGGCTCGAACAGATTCTTCACAGTTTCAGGCGGCATTCCCACCCCAAAGTCTTCAACAGAAAGTAAAACGGAACCGTTTATTCTGCCTGCACGGAGAATAATCCTGCCTGATTCATTAGAAAACTTCACAGCGTTATTTACAAAATTTCCCATTATAGTTTCCACAATAAAAGGATCGGCGTTAAAAACCAGCTCAGAATCAGCCTGTGAGACAATTTCTATCTTTTTATTTTTGGCAAGAGGCTCATAGTAAGTTATTATTGAGTTGAAAACATGTGCAGCAGAAATTTCTTTCTGATTAAGTTTGATCTCACCTTTTTGTGCAAGCGCAACCGTGAGAAGATCATTAAGAAGCCTTGAAACTTCGGTTGAGGATCTTGAAAGCGATGTTATTAACCTTTTACGCTCCTCTTCATCCATCTCATCATAATCGCTCTCAAGTATGTCAGTCAGATTGGAAATGGCCCAGAATGGGTTTTTAAGATCATGTGCTATAATTGAGAGAAATCTGTCTTTTGAGTTGTTCAGATCTGAAAGCAGCGCATTTGCCTTCTTCTGTACCCTGTACTTGGAAATAAACAAAATCACAAGACCAAAAACCAGAACAATCACAACAACTGTATACCGGTTTGTGCTTTTCTGATACTCAAGATCTTTTTTCAGGAGTTTGTTTTCATTGTCCTTTCGCTCGGTGACAAAAGCAGTCTGAAGATCCCCCATTTTCCTGATTGATTCCTGCCCGTGGATTTTATCTTTCAGCCTGTTATACTCACTAAGGGAATGGAATGCTTTTCTGTAATCGCCTCTTGATTCATATAATTTTGTAAGATATTCATATGAAACCATTAGCTGGTCAAGATGACCCGTTATCTGTGATTCATTATTTGCCAGCATCAGGTACTTTTCGGCATTCACCATGTCATCAAGAATCAGATAAATTCTGCCTATACGGTTATAATTAATAATTTCACCGTGCTTATTTTCTATTTTTATATCAATATCGAGTGCTTTTAATGCTTCCGAAAGGGCTTTGGCATACTGTCCCTGTTTAATATAGACTTCACTGATGCCTGAAATTGAACCGCTCTCACCTTTAACATATCCGGCTTCCCTGCTTTTTTCAATAGCCAGAAGAAATGTTTTGAGCGACTCTTCAAGCTTGTTCTGTTTTTCATAGACAGTGGCAAGGTTTAACAGCGTTTTAGCATATCCCCTCAGATCGTTTCTTTCTTTTCTGAGCCTGCCTGAATACTCAAAATAGTATAAAGCCTTATCGTAGTCATTCTGAAACAGATAGGCCTCACCCATATCATTGAGTGCATAAGCCATCCCCTGTTTATTGTTTATCTTTTCAAAGACTTTGAATGACAGCATGAAGTATTCAAGAGCGGTTGAGTAGAGGGCATTCTTGGCGTAGTAATCGCCAATATTATCATAGCAGTATCCTATCTGCGTGGAGTCATTTATTTCGGTCGAAATGTCAAGGGCCTGACGGTAATAAAAATAAGCTTTATCAAGGTTACCGATATTTCCGTGAATCACTCCCAGGTAATTGAGTACTTCTGATTTTTTCCACAGATCTGAATCGGAGTTAAGATACTTCAGGGCTTCTTCACCGGCAGTAAGCGCATAGGTGGGATCAAGGCTTCTGTATTGCCAGCATAGCCGGCTTAAGACTCCTGCTTTAACGGTATCAGGTTCATTTTTTATCTGCTGGAGAAGACTGTCAAGACGCGGCTGCGCCTCTGCCGTGATGGCAAATGCAAGGAGAAAGAGAAGCGCAATAACCGAACGGATAAATTTCATTTTTGGTCTGGCAATTTAACTGTAAAAATTCCAGAATATTTTAATCTGGAAACTTTATCGCAAATTACCATTAATTTGCAGTAAATAAAAGCTAAATCATTTACTCAGAGATGAATAGCTGAAGCCGTCCGGTTGATAAAGCGCTGATTTCGGGAGGGAAATTAATCCGGATTTGTGTCAGGGACACAAATCCGGCGGTTTAATTTCTGCTGCCTGAGGATTGCCGAAATACTTTTTCTGAAAGAACAAAGCCACATTTACCAGAGCAATCAGAACCGGCACCTCAACCAGAGGACCGATCACTGCTGCAAATGCTTCTCCTGACTGGATCGTGAAAACAGCTATTGCCACGGCTATTGCAAGCTCAAAATTATTACTTGCTGCAGTGAATGACAGGGTTGTCGTTTTAGAGTAATCAGCACCGATCTTCCTTCCCATCCAGAATGAGACGAAGAACATTACGACAAAATATATAACCAGCGGCACAGCTATTCTCAGCACATCAAACGGGAGCTGAACAATGTACTCACCTTTCAGAGAAAACATCACAAAAATTGTAAACAGAAGTGCAATCAGGGTAACGGGACTAATTCTTGGAATGAATTTTTTCTCATACCATTCTTTCGTCTTAACTTTAAGGAGTATGAATCTGGTAAGCATTCCTCCGAAAAATGGTATGCCCAGATAGATCATCACGCTTTCTGCAATCTGCATAATAGTTATATCTACATTAAAGGTTTTAAGTCCCAGCCATGAGGGCAGCACAGTAAGAAACACCCATGCATACACCGAAAAAAAGAGAATCTGAAAAATTGAGTTGAACGCAACAAGACCCGCTGCATATTCAGTATCTCCCTTTGCCAGTTCATTCCATACAATAACCATTGCTATACATCTTGCAAGCCCGATTAGTATAAGTCCTGCCATATATTCAGGTTTATCCTGAAGGAAAAGAACTGCAAGCACAAACATCAGCACCGGACCAATAATCCAGTTCTGCACCAGAGAGAGAGACAGCACTTTAAGATTCCGGAATACTTCAGGAAGCTCTTCGTACTTCACCTTGGCAAGCGGAGGGTACATCATCAGGATGAGACCGATGGCTATCGGGATGTTGGTAGTGCCGCTCTGAAATTTATTCCAGAACGCCGAGGTTCCCGGCCAGAGATAGCCGGCCATGACACCTGTGATCATTGCGGCAAAGATCCACAGAGTCAGATAGCGGTCGAGGAAAGATAATTTACCGGAGATTTTTTCCATGTCACTTCACCTTTGACTGATAAAATTCATAGAAATCTCTTTTTATCTCATCCCTGACTCTGCGGAACTCAGAGAGGATCTCCTCTTCTGTACCTTTGGCATCAGCGGGATCGTCGAATCCTATGTGCAGTCTTTCTTTAACTTTTCCGGTGAAAACCGGACAGGTTTCTTTTGCATTTCCGCATACCGTTATCACATAATCAAATGGTTTGATGATATATGCTTCAACATCTTCAGGAACCCCTGATGATATATCAACGCCGTCTTCAGCCATAACTTTAACTGCATTCGGATTTACCCTTTGAGCCGGTCTGGTACCTGCAGAGAATACCTCCAGTGCGGAATCAAAAGATTTGAGATAACCTTCTGCCATCTGAGAGCGGCATGAATTTCCCGTGCATAAAATCAGAATTCTTGCTGACATGATAACTCCTTAATTTTTGTAAGCAACAACGGTGATGCTGAAAATTCCCGGCTTTTTGTTATTGTAATCTTTGAGTCCCTCTTCGGTAAGATGAGCTTCAAGTATTGAATCAGGAATTATTATCCTCTTTTCTTTTTTCACTTCAATATCTTTGAATCCTGCTTTTCTGACAATATCCAGGTATTCTTCTTTTTTCAGTGCTCCGGATACACAGCCCGCATAAAGGGAGGCTGAGGCTCTGAGTTCATCTGATATTTCACCATCGGTAACGATATCTGATATGCAGAAATGTCCGTTTTGCTTCAGTATCCGGTTAACTTCAGCGAAAGCCTTGTTTTTATCAGGCACCAGATTCATTACGCAATTGCTGACTACGACATCCGCAGTTTCGTTCTCAAGAGGAATTTCTTCAATCTCTCCGTATAAAAATTCAACATTGTCATAACCAAGTTTTTCCTTGTTGATGTTGGCTCTTGTTATCATATCTTCTGTCATATCTATCCCGATCACACGACCCTCTTTTCCCGTGAAAGATCTCGCGACAAAGACATCATTTCCGGCTCCGGATCCGAGATCAACCACAACATCGCCCTTTTTGATTGCTGCAAACTCAGTGGGTAATCCGCATCCGAGTCCCAGGTCTGCATCGGGCACATAACCTTCAAGACCGGTGTAATCATCCTGGAAATTAACGAATGCAGAGGGATTGGTTCCGCAGCATGATGTAGCGGGGATTTCAAGAAGAACTTTTGGTGCGGGTCCGCAGCATGATGTCTCTTCTGTCACGCCGATTATTGAATCGGTTTCATTGCGCGCAATGGCAGCATATTTTTCTTTTACTATTTTTTTTATTTCTTCCGGTGTGTTCATTTTAGCTTCCTTTGTATTAACAGTTGCAAACCCGTGAAAATAATTCATCCACGGCTTGTTTAGCTTTGTTGAAAATTTCATTATCTATGCAATAGCAGACCTTGGGACCATCAATCTCCCCCTTTATCAGACCAACTCTCTTAAGTTCCTTAAGGTGCTGTGATACTGTTGACTGTGAGAGCGGCAGAAGCTCCACAATATCACCGCACATGCATACATTCTGCTCACTTAAAATTTTGAGGATCGCAACTCTCGCAGGATGTGATATCGCTTTTGCCACATCCGCAATCCATATCTCCTCAGGTGTAAATTCTTCTCTTTTTGAATAAGCCATTTTCGTTGTTCGTCTCTCCGCCCGCGGCGGATTGTTCGTTGTTTGTTGTCAGCCTGTCCGCCAGCGGCGGATTGTTCGGGTCAAGTCCCTTAGTCCCGGGAAGCGTTACAGTTTTTTTTCCTGTTTCCTGTTTTCCTGTTTCCTGGTATTGTGTAATTCCTCCGGAATCAATAACCAGGTTAAAACTGCTTCTTGTTTTTCTATATCCTGCTTTCTTACATTCATACCTGGCATACAGCCATACTTCTTCATTGCTCACTACTCACTAAGCCGCAGGCGTTTCACTACTCACTTGTTTTATGTTTCCTGTTTCCTGAAATTGTATATCGTAAATATACGATAGAACATATATGCAGGTCAAGAGATTGGCCGCTTTTTTTTATATTTGTCTTACTTTTATTGATAATTACTCTTCATGCACTGATAAACGGAGTCATAACAGGATATGCCGGAA
>JABWCA010000015.1 GCA_013359345.1 Ignavibacteriaceae bacterium | reverse complement strand
CGGAGAATGATATTCCTATTCCACCATCAGGAGCTGAAGCAACTATGGTTTCTCCGTCAATTTCATAAGTCCATCCTGCGGGAAGGGTTACAGATACCTTGGCGGTAGGGTGAGTAAATGTTTCCTGTGCAAAACTTGTCACTGCAAAGAATGCAACAAAAAACGCAATGGCGGCGAGCTTTTTAGACATAACGTCTCCTTGAATTATATATTTGTTAGTTAGTTAGTTAAAGTAATTCTTTTCCTGAATGCAGTCTTCATGATTTTAAGATTGTATCATAAAGATGCCGGTGTATGTACGCTGCCTCTGTTCGGTTACGACACAGAAATCCATTTTTCATCTGTGCGTAACGGATATAAGGGTAAATTTCCCGGTAATATTATTTTAATAAAGCTGCTTCTTTGGAGTGTGAATAACCTTGGTTATCCAAAATTTTTGGCTGTATCAATATAACTAAAATATTACTGAAAAAACCAAGAGAAATTTTAAGTATCTCTTCCTTAAAGCAAAAAAGTTCTATGATTATATTACAGATCAGGCTGATTTGTTCCGGGATATGCGTTTTACTTAAAAATTTTTCTTTTATCGTCTTCTAAGATGCTTCCGTCGTATAAATCAGCTTATAGGGATTCGGTGTAATTGAAGGAATTGCGATGATTGAATATCAGACGGAAATGTCGTTTTTCTGCTGCTTTATACCGTCTAAACAGGAAGCGGATTAACAGGGTGAAAGGTCTCCTGAGAACAATAAAAAAAACCCGGGAGATATCATGATCTCCCGGGCTTGCAGAATAATAGCGGGGTATGAAAAGTCAGTTCGGTTTTTCTGTTTTATAAAACAAGTAATTATGATACTATTTGATTAACATCATCTTTCTCGTCTGTTCAAATGTTCCTGCTTTCAGCTGATAAAAGTAAACTCCCGATGAAAGCTCAAAGCCGTCGAATGTCACAGACCAGGTCCCGGGCCCGTACTCTCCTTCCAGAAGAGTGGTTATCTCTTTTCCTGTTATATCAAAAATCTTCAGCGTAACCATACTGTTACCAGTTTGTTCCGGAACAGTAAATCTTATTGTTGATGAAGGATTGAAGGGATTAGGAAAATTCTGGTGCAGCTTGTACGAATTTATTCCGGAAATGTCATCCTCTCTCTCTACCGAGGTGACGAACCCTTTTGTAACCAGTAAAACGGACCAGCTTGATCCTCCGCTAAGATAGATCTTCTGCGAATTCACAACGCTGACCCCAAGATTAGGTGTTGAATTGTAAAGGGCGGGTATTGAAATATACTGCCAGCTTGCACCTCCGTCGCCTGTTCTGTAAAGCCTCCTGAGGGGGCCGCTGTAAAAATACACTTCAGAATTCCCTTTGACAGCAAACTGATTGCCATACAGCTGACCCACCGAAACACCCGAGGGAGTAATACTTGTCCATGTTACTCCTCCGTCATTGGTTTTCATTATGAAGCCGTTACTGCCGGATTTCCCGACCAGATAGCCGTGCATTGTGTCAAAGAATTTCAGACCGTTTATATCGGCATTTGTAAGTGCGGGGATCGTGATTTTATTCCAGAGTAAACCGCCGTTGGTGGTTCTGTATATACTGTTTGAATACCAGGCAACCATCCATCCGTTGTTTTCATCAGCAAAAGTGATGTCAGAAAAGAAAACAGAACCCGTGGCATTTTGTTCACCCCAGGTACTGCCTGAATCCAGAGTTTTGTAAACTTTGCCGGATGAGGTGATATACCACCCGATTGCCTCGTTAACAAACCAGAAATCAACCAGCTGAGATGACTGCAGCAATGAATTCCAGGTGGCTCCTCCGTCGGTTGTCTTAACCAGAGCAAATGAAAAGGACCCGGGGGTCACTTCATAAGTGGCCATGGCATGGCCAAGCGAAGAGGTCAGGAACCTGAAACTGTAAATTTCTCTTACCCAAGGCAAATTTGTTGTGAAAGTCTGATTTTTCAGGGTGAGGCCATCGGTCATTTTTATGATACTTTGTTTCGGACTGAACAGCTCGGTATTTGTTACATAGAAGATATTTTCATTAAATGAATAAGCATAGTCAGGCCGCCAGGTTGTCATTTCAAAATCCTGACATCCGTTCTGAGTAAAGGCAAACTGATTATCAGACCAAATAACACCGATTGATGAATTATAGAATTCCATACCTCTGTTCATGGATGTGGTGCAGGCAACACTCCATGAGCTTCCGTTATCATTGGTTTTCAGCACTGAAACAGAATTACCAAAATTAAGAAGATATGCTGATGAGACCCCGGTATATTGAATCTCATTTGCATAACCGTTAATTCCGGTGCTTACAATTTCCCAGCTGTTGCCACCGTCAGTTGTTTTCGCTATGTTGGTAATGGCGTTATTGCTGTTATCAAGCGTCATTATTCCGTTATTCATGTCTCTGAAACTGATTGATGTACCATTTCCGTCAGCTGCTGCTGAGGGGAGGTTTACAAGACTCCATGTACTGCCGCCATCTGAAGTTTTGTAAGCTTTTCCTGATCTGGCAGAAATCCAGCCATTAGTTTCATCAATAAAACTTATATCATTCATGTAAATACTTCGCTCATACAATACCCGCTGCCAGGTTGCGCCGCCGTCAGCGCTTCTCATCACAGAGCTGTACTCCCAGCCGAAATTGTCAACAGACCTTAGCACAGCCACAACGGTTGTTGAATTCAGAACAGAGATTGCCGTGTAAGCACCGGAGTAGTTAGGATTAATAAAAGTCCAGCTGTTGCCTCCGTTAACGGTTTTAAGAATTTTGCCATTGCTTGTGCCTGCAAACCCGATGAGAGTTGCAGAAAAATCCACACAGTTAAGCAATGTGTTTTCATCAATATCGAACCCGGGGTATACCCCTTTCCATGAAACTCCTCTGTCAGAGGTTTTCCAGATTCCTTTTCCTACTGCTATTATTGTCTGATTGTCTGTGAAGCAAATATCATTAACTCCACGCGGTGTTGTGAAATGCCAGCTCTCCTGAGAAAGTGCATCAGAAGTGAAGAGGATCAGCATCAAGGGGAAGAGTTTAATTAACTTCAACTCTGTCTCCTGAAATATAATTAAAACGAAAATTAACCATTAAATATTCAGTAACAGTTTTTGCTGTAACCGATTTCAATATAAAAAAATGGGAATTAAGATGCTACTCTTAAGTATTATTTAAGTAAAAATATTCTGTGACAAAAGTCACATTTCCCGCGTTCAGCCCGTGATTTTGGTTTCTGTTGCCGTATCATGCAGTCTTATCCCGGTTTTTATCTGTTTCTGACCCTTTACCCGGTGTTTCATCTTACACTCCCGGCGGGAAAAAACCGGAGGGCAACGACATCTCTAAGCAGCATAAATAGTTTTGCGGCAGGAATAAAACCGGCAGTGAAAAGAAATCAGCTCCAATATGGTGTTAATAATCAAGGGGGATATAACAGCGGGTCATGTTTGCGGTATTTCGCCTCTGAAATCACGCGGCGGCTAAATGAAGAAGAAAAGAAAGTGATCTGAAGAAAAGTTTTGAAATACTATTGCGGCATCCCTGTCTGTTTAAAATAAAAAAGGTTTTACCAGGGAGCAAAACCTTTATTACTGATCATCTGAAATATCTGCAGGGCTTAAAGCGGTTTATTCTACGGCAACTTTTACGACCACCTTTTTAACCGGAACACTCTCCTTGAAATTAAGCTGAGGTATGTGTCCGTCCTGAGGGAAAAGCACTGAAAAATATCCCGATTTGAGATGAACCTTGTCTCCCTCCCCTTCCAGATTATAAAACTCTTTTTCAGGATCATATTCCTTAATGATTCTGAGGTTTTCAATATGGGTGTATGCGAGGTATTCCTCACCCGAGTGGACATACTGGATATCAATATACTTGTGATGAGCTTCCCATACTCCCTGCTCTGCCGGTTTGGTATTATACTCCTGCACAAAGGCAAACACGTTATCGCCGTCAATTTCATATTTCCCCGCATCAAGATGGCTTATATCGTTTATTTTTAAGAATCGGAATCCCTTTGAAAGGTGGGGATTTACTGAATAGTATAATTCGGCATTTTCCAGTTTATCGGTTATCATAAAAATATTTCCGTTTTTAATAAATCAGTTAATTTCAGTAATGAATAATTATCTGCTCATCTCAAGCATTCTTTCAAGCGGGGTTAAGGCTCCCGCTATCAGCTTTTCATCCATATGAATTTCATATTCCTCATTGAGCAGGCAGTCATAAAGTTTTTCAAGAGAATTCAGCTTCATATAGGGGCAGTTGTTACAGTTGCAGTTATCTTTTTCAGGCGGAGCTGCAATCAGCGTTTTATGCGGAACGGCCTTCTCCATCTGGTACATAATGCCCGGCTCAGTGGCAACAATGTAAGAGTCATTAAGATCTGACTGAACATATTTAAGCAGCGCTGAAGTTGAGCCTATATAGTCAGCGGCGCTGAGCACAGGGGCTTCGCACTCAGGGTGGGCAATAAGTTTGGCGCCCGGGTGAGATGCTTTCAGATCAAGAATCTTTCTTAGGCTGAATGTTTCATGCACAATGCATGTCCCCTCCCAGAGAACCATATCACGGCCGGTTTTTTTCATTATGAATCTGCCCAGATTTCTGTCGGGTGCAAAAATAATCTTTTCATCTGCCGGCAGCTGATTAACAATTTTTTCTGCATTGCTTGAAGTTACGATTATATCGCTAAGGGCTTTAACCGCTGCTGAACAATTTATGTAACTGATTACGGTATGCCCGGGGTAATTTTCAATAAATTCTTTAAATAATGGCGCAGGGCAGCTGTCTGCGAGCGAACATCCTGCTTCGGGATCGGGTATAAGGACTTTTTTTGACGGATTGAGTATCTTGGCACATTCAGCCATGAAATGGACGCCGCAGAATACAATCATATCAGCGTCAGTGTCTTTGGCTTTCCTTGAGAGCTCAAGACTGTCTCCGATAAAATCAGCCAGATCCTGAATTTCAGGTTCCTGATAATAATGTGCCAGAATGACAGCATTTTTTTCAAGTTTAAGCTTCAGGATCTCATTTTTAAGATCTTTCTGCTCCCTGACCTCAGGTAAAGTAAACATCCTCCAATGCCTTTCTAATTTTCGGTAAACTTTTTTGAATTATATTCTCAATAAAGGAAAAATATTCATTAAAAAGATAAAATTTCCTTAATAAAATAATGCCTGAACTTTGGCACACAATTTGCTGTATAAAAGACAAGAGGATCCATTCCTCTTGCTTTCGATAAAACCCCCAATGAACACACACTTTAGCTGCCGAGGTTTTGCCCTCTTCCTCGGCAGCCCTCCTTTTAAAGATAAAAACTCTTTACGTGACTTATTATTTCCCTGATCTCTTCTTCGGTTATAACAACATCAAATTTTATATCTGACTCACCCGCAATCATCACCCCCTTTATTTTGCCGTTGCTGTTCTTTTTATCCCCCTTCATGAGCTTAATAACAGGATCGGGATCAATGTCCCTTATAATTTTCCTGATGTGGAATAATTCAGTCATTCTGATGATTCTGCTTAATCTTTCCGGTGTGATTAAACCGAGTCTGGCAGAGAGTGATGATGCGCATAATATTCCGGCCACCACTGCAAGTCCGTGCTTTACTTTAAAGTTCATTGATCCTTCAATGGCATGCCCGAAAGTGTGCCCGAAATTGAGCGCTTTTCTTTCTCCGTACTCAAATTCATCGGCCTCTATAAAGTGTTTTTTCACTTTAACACTTCTTGTTATGATATCAGCAAGCTCCTTATCATTTCTGAGAATCTCAGGATTACCTGAAAAATATTTTTCAAGCCGGCTCTCCTTAATGAGTGCGTACTTTAGCACTTCTCCCATGCCGTTGGCCACTTCTTCTTTCGGGAGGGTTTTAAGGAACCTCAGGTCATTAATCACCATAAGAGGCTGCCTGATTGTCCCTATATAATTTTTCAGCTTCCCGAAGTTGACTCCTGATTTACCACCTATTGCACTGTCGGTCATGGCCATTATAGTTGTGGGTATATGAATAAAGTCTGTTCCCCGCTGGTATACTGAAGCGGCAAATGCGGTGGTATCGCCCAGAACTCCGCCTCCTATCACAAAAACAATGCTTCGGCGGTCAAGTCCGTTTGCTGAAAAATACCCTGTCAGTGATTCAACTGTCTTCAGATTTTTCTGCCTTTCAGAAGCTTTCAGCACGTGCAGTTTATAACCCTGAGGAAAAACAGAAAATGCATTTCTCACATAATCTTCATGATATCTCATAACACTCCCGGCAGCAACAACAAAGATTCCCCTCTCTCCGGGAATTGCTGCATCCTTGAGAACATCGCTCAGAGTGTTGTTTATAACTTTTATATCATAAGATCTGCTTGAAGCTTTTAACCGTATGCTTTTTATCAATGAATTACCTTTTTTATAAATTTTATGAGGTTATCGGCAAAAATCCCGACCGGAATCCTGTTCTGCTCAAATATCCTGTCTGCCCTTAGATACCCCGGTTCCCTTTCCGAAAAAAGATTTTCTATCCTTTTCATCGCCTCTTCTCTGGATATCAGTAAACCATTTTCATCAAGCAGGAGGGGTCTGTTGGTTTTGTGGCTGAGTCTCTCATAGATTATCGCGGTACTCACTTTCAGGTAAATCAGATATCCTGTTGATTTTACAATATGAATATTTTCATCCCTGAGAAGTGTGCCGCCCCCAAGGGCTATTATCGCCTTATCCGTCTGAGAAAGATGTCTCAGCATTTCAGTTTCAGTCTTCCTGAAACCCTCTTCTCCCCTTAATGCAAAAATCTCTTTTATTGAGATGCCTTCGGATTTTTCTGTTTCGGTATCGATATCAAAATAATCCCACCCAAGTGTATTGGCAACAATCCTGCCCAGTGTTGATTTTCCAGAGCCCATGAATCCGGTGAAGTAAATTCTTGAGTACCGCATTCAGAACCGGATATTTACCCCGAGCATGAAAACGGTACCGTCGATGCTGATTCTTGACTTATAATCCTTTTTAGCGAGTGTTATTCTTCTGCCCTTATAATTTCCTGTCACTGAAGAATATTCTCCCTCTGTAATCAGATCGGGATTTCTGAACTTCATCTGAAATCCGAGCTCAGCATAATCAGTCAGAGTGTATTCCATCCCCACAAGCACATGCACCCCGGCACCGGCATCAGGTGCGCCGCCGTTGAGTGTGATATCGCCTATTTCTCTTATGCCGGAAGCAAGGTAGAGACCTCCGCCCCCTGCCATGTAAAAACTGAAATTTCCGGTCGAGAAGGGAAGCCTGTAATAAAGAGTGCCCTCGGTGATAAAAACGGTATAGCCATCCCTGATTTCAATAGTTGAGGTTCCTTCATCGGTTATGACGGTAATATTTCTGCCATTAGAGGAGGCCGAGATATATTCAAGTGTGGCAGCAAGATAAAGTGAACCTGAAAGGGGGTATCTGAACTCAAGAGAGGGATAAACAATATTATCAATATCAAAAGACCGGTTTCTGATTTCCTCTTCTGATGCATAAGGATTCAGGTAAAGGCGTGAAGATGTGATAAAACCAGCCCGGAGTGACACGACATTCTTTTCCGCAGCAGGTGATTCCTGCGGCATCAGGTCAGTCAGAATAAACAGAATCAGTAATATTGTAAATCTGTGCATTTTGAAATTTAATTCTTCTGTCCTTTAAAAACAAAAAGCCCTCTTAACCGGTTCGGAAAGAGGGCTTAAAATCAGTGTTATTTATCAGTTTCTGCCGAAGAATTTATAGCGGGCATCTTCAATGTCGCCGTTCTCTTTAATTGTCTGGAAGAACTGTGAGAAGAGCGTGCTTCTCTTTTCTGAAAGAATCTGATCTCTGAGTGTGTTGCGCTGAGCCTGATAAGCCGCATTATCAAATGCGGTTTTTGAGGTTACCTTAAGAAGGTAATAACCTCTCATGCCTTTAACAGGTCCGGTAATCACACCCTCTTTGGCTTTATAAGCTTCCTGTGAGAATGCATAATCAAGCCCCAGACCGGGTATGTTGCCTGATATGGTGAAATCGGTTGTTGTGCCGAAACGGGCATTTCCGTCAATGCTGTTAGCCTTTGAAAGATCTCCGCCTGTTTTTGCCTTAACATTGTCAATTGCCTTTTTAGCAATTTCCATTTTCTTATCACGGATAAGGGCGGTTTTGATTTCGGCTTTAACGTCATCAAATTTCTTTACGCCTTCCTTTAACTCCTCAGCTACTCTTACAACAACGTAACCCTGCGGAATTTTGAAAGGTGCGCTTACTGAATTAACACCGTTATCAAAAGCAAAGCTTATAACATTTTTGTTATAGCCGATTCCCGGAACCGCAAAAGCGTTTTTATCAAACGGAGCTGATTCCTGAACCATGTAATTGCTCACTTTGGCTTCGTTCATAAAACCATTCTTTTCAGAAAGGTATGAGAAATCACTTGCCTTTGCAAATACTTCGTCCTGGGTCGTGCTTGATGGCTTAATGCTTTGTGTAAGTCTTTCTACCACATATCTGTTATCACTTTTGCCGAGGACTTTGATGATATGATAACCGTATGAAGTTTTTACCGGCTTCTGAACCTGTCCCACAGGGCCGTTAAAGCAGGCATCTTCAAATTCTTTAACCATCATGCCTTTGCCGAACCAGCCGAGATCACCGCCGTTGGCAGCCGAACCGGGGTCTTTTGAGTATTTTTTTGCATACTCGGCAAAATTTGCACCTTTGGTCAGTTCATCATAAAGTTTATTGGCCTCTGCAAGATCTTTTGCATCGTCACCTGTTGAGGCAACCAGAATATGAGATGCTCTCACATAAGTGTTCTGTGATTTGGCAACTCCAAGCACCTTTACGAGCGCCATTCCGGTTCCGTTTTCAAGCGGACCGTAAATTTTATTTACCTGAATGTTACCGGGATTTGCACTGAGGTCTTTGGGAAGATCTGTAATCTCAACCGTGTCTTTTGAATATGGAGTCTCTGAGTAAATATCAATGTAGCTCTTGAAATTTGTATCGGCAAGAGCTTTCTCAAGAACCTGCGTAAGTGTCTGTTTCACAGCCTGTGAATCACCTTTTGAAGCTCCGAGCGGGAAAAGCACATAATTAACTTTTCTCATTTCATCCTGTCTGAATTTTTCAGGATGCTCATTGTAATACTCTTTCATTTCATCATCGCTTACAGATACTTTGTTATCAGGGTAAGCATTGATGTCAACCAGAACATATTCGGCGCTCATTTTAACGTTCTGCTCAATGAACTTCCTTCTCATTTCTCCTTCACTTACGGTGACTGAGGCATTGAGAATGTTCTGAAGTTTCTGATTAAGGAGCTGCTGTCTGACTAATTCTTCAGCCTGAACCAGAATCTGAGCATTTCTCTTATCAAAGATTGCTCCCAGATAAGCTTCTTTGTTAAACCGGCCAAGGGAATCGATAAAATTACTCTTAAGAAAATCGGGGGGATTATCTCCCACTATCATATCCCTTACTTCCTGATCGGTAACAATAACTCCGTATTTTGAAAGGAGCTCGTCGCTGAGTTTGAGTGTTACAAGCTGATCCCAGATCTGGTCTCTGAACTGATCCATGTTCTCGGGAGAAATCTCCTGTCCCATCTGTTTGGAACGTTCCATCATCTGGTCAACGTAGTTGTTATATTCCTGATAAGAAATATTTTTACCGTTTACCGACCCTACATTTTGAGACCTTCCGCCAATCGCTTCAAGAACGTTTGAATCGCTGATGATCATGAAGAGCACAAACAAAACGCCAACTGTTATGATGAAAGCGGGCGCCAAGTCTCTGAATTTAGCCATTACAGCCATTTAAAATGACCTCCAATATTTTAAAATACACGAAACTTAAAGTTACTATTAATATGACTCAAAATCAATGAAATTATATTACTTAGAGCGCCGGCCCCGCTCTTTATTCTTATATGGCTCAATTGAGATGATCAGGTTTCATTTTGAGGGCAGCGGGCGTTGCTAAGAGTGGCGTTTATAATCAGTTGTGATCCTCCCATTCATTACAGGCAGGCCGTTTTATTTTGAATTCAAAATGAATCAGTGCCTTTGCTCCTTATTTATTTTTAATTCGGGTGCTTATGCGGGCAAATTTATTTGAAAGTTGAAAACCGCTTCATTATTTTGCAATTTTAATTTCTGATAAAGCACAACCAATGAGCACTAACAGCCGGAACAAGAGAGAACAGATACTCAAAGCTGCGGAGCGCAGGTTCATGAAGCATGGTCCCCACAGAACCACGCTTGATGAGGTTGCGCGTGATCTCAGAATGGCTAAATCAACCATATACCACTACTTCAGCTCTAAAGAAGATCTCTATATTAAAACGGTTGAAAAACAAGGGGAAGAATATATTGCGCGTATAAAGGAAATTTTTAATAACGAACAGAAATCTTATGAAGAGAGGGTGAGAGATTATATTGATCATAAACTGAATCTGAGGCTCAATTTCAGGCTGATATATCTCCTTCTGCTCAATGATATGATGAAAAAGACCCTCACCGGCGAAGAAGAAACTCTGATCAGACTATTCTCAGAGGAGGAAAAAATTGTAAGGCTGGTGCTTAACTCCCGTAAAGACCCGGCCGAAACTGAGAGATACAAACTCAGCTATTTTATCACCACCCAGACCTTTCTGCTTACCTATGCAGATTCTATTTTCCTTTCAAAGATCTCGGCCGATGACCCGTCAGTTCTGAATACACAGATCAGTATATTTGAGGCCCTGTTCAGATAGTTCACTCATCATCATCGTCATCTTTCATGATGAGTTTTTCATAGTTGTGTTTAACCATCTCAGCCTCAACTATAAAATAAACATCTTCTGCAATATTTGTGGCATGGTCACCTATCCTTTCAAGCTGCCTGCAGATAACAAGCATAGCCACCGCATCTTCAATGTAGTCTTTATTCTCTTTCATAATATCTATGATGATCTTATGATTTTCAACATTAAGCTTATCAAGACGGTCATCAGTGTAAATCACTCTTTTTGCCAGCCCGGCATCATTTTCAATAAATGAATCTATCGCATTTTTCAGCATGTCTCTTACTATCACAGCCATTGAACTGAACTTGATCCGGTTAAAAAATTCAGGCCTTTTACCAATAAGCATGAAGTTCTCCGCAATATTAACCGCAATATCCCCGATGCGCTCAAGATTTGTGTTTATTGTGAGAGCAGACATTATCAGCCTGAGATCCATTGCAATGGGCTGATTAAGCGCGAGTATCTTCTGACATATTTTATCAATTTTGATATCATACTCATCAACTTTCTCATCGCGCTTTACAATAAGTGCGGCAAGCCCTGTATCGGCATCTTCAACAACTTTGACTGCAAGGTCAACCTGCTCATCAACAATACTGCACATTTTTATCAGCCTTGTTCTCAGTTTAATAAGTTGTTTGTCAAAAAGTCTGTTCATTTTTCCTCTCCGAACAAATTGATCTTACCTGATATAAATCCCTCCGTTTTTTTGTTTTGCGGAGTTGTGAAAATGCGCGATGTGCTGTTCTGCTCAATTACTGAGCCCTGAGCAATAAAAACTGTGTAATCACTCAGCCGGCCGGCCTGATTCATGTTATGGGTAACCATCATTACAGTCATATCTTTTTTCATATCATAAATCAGATTCTCAATTTTTGCGGTTGAAACAGGATCAAGAGAGCCGGTGGGCTCATCCATTAGTATGATCTCCGGTTCTGAAACAAGCGCTCTGGCAATACACAATCTCTGCTGCTGCCCCACCGAAAGATTCAGTGCAGGTTCATTCATTCTGTCTTTCACTTCATTCCAGATCTCCGATTTCACCGCTGCCGCTGTAATCTTCTCAGAAATCAGCTCTTTATCTTTAACTCCGCTTATTTTAAGGGGGAAAGCAAGATTTTCAAAGATGGTATCAGGGAAAAGGTTTGGCTTCTGGAACACCATGGCAACTTTTTTACGCAGGAGATAAACATCTGTTCCGGGTTCGTGTATTTCATCAGCACCTATTAAAATTTCTCCTGAATGTCTGGCTCCCCTGATAAGTTCGTTCAGTCTGTTCACCGATCTTAAAAGACTTGTTTTACCGCAGCCGCTCGGACCTATGACGGCAGTGATTCTGTTTGCCTTAACCTGCAGATTAATGTCCTTAAGTATATGCCTGCCGCCGTACCAGAGATTGAAATCGTTTATCTGTATTTTAATTTCCTTCATCTCAGTTTCCCTATTGCTTTTTCATAACGGTATCTGAACTTTATAGCCAGCAGGTTTGCCGCAATTGTTAATAAGAGAAGTATCAGAGTGGGCATGTACTCAATATTTACATTTTCACCGGGAACGGTTGACTGCGTTGCAAGAATGAATATTGTGTAGGGCAGCGCCATGAACTGCTCCAGCGGATTGATCAATGGCACCGGAAATAATCCGAAACTTATCTCTGTCACCGGAATTTCAGGCATAAAAAACACCACCCCCAGGAAAAGAATCGGTGCTGTTTCACCCATTGTACGCGCAACAGCAAGAATTATGCCCGTTATTATTCCGGGTCTGGCCTGCGGCAGGAGAGTCCTGAAAAACATCTGCTCTCTTGTGGCGCCAAGGCTGTATGCCGAAAGCCTGACTGATTCGGGGATATTTTTTAATGATTCATAACTGGTTAAGATCACTGTCGGAAGGTTAAGAAAAGCAAGCGTCACCGCAGCCCATAATATTGACGGTTTGCCGAAAACATTTTTCAGCCCGAGCAGATTATCAGTGAAATCACCCAGAAAAAAGACAAAAAAGCCCAGGCCGAACATCCCCAGAACTATTGACGGCACACCCGCAAGGTTTGCAATGAGCAGCTTAAGGAATGCGGTAAAGTAATTATCGGGGGCATATTCCGCCAGATATACTGCAAACAGCACTCCGGAGGGCACCATGAGTACAACGGTAAAGAGAGTAAGGGCCAATGTGCCAATAATTGCATACAACATACCCGCCTTATCACCGGCAGTGAAGAATTCTCCTTTTGAAAAACTCCCCGAGATTACCTGAGTGCCGTTATAAACCACATTAAACAGCAGCACCGCCAGCACTGCAATAAGTATAAACACGGAAAATCCTGCATAAGCCTGACCCCACCGTCCCGCAAATAATCCGGAAAAACGGCTGAGCATTTTCATCCTGATCCCTCTTTCCTTGTGTACTTTAGTATAAAATATCTTGCAGTCAGGTTCAGGATAAAAGTCATGACAAAAAGAACCAGCCCGAGAAAAAAGAGGGAGTAAAAATGTATTGTGCCGGATGAAACCTCACCAAGTTCTGCAGCAATTGTTGCGGTGATTGTTCTTACACTCATAAAAGGGTTAAATGTCAGATTTGCTGCATTGCCCGAAGTCATCAGAACAATCATAGTTTCACCAATCGCCCTTGAAAACCCCAGCAGCACCGCAGCCGAAATTCCTCTGAGCGCAGCCGGAATAACAATTTTTGAAATCACCTGCCACTTGCCGGCTCCGAGTGAATAGCCTGCAATACGGAGTTCATCGGGCACAGCCCGCAATGAATCATCGGTTATACTGGTTATCACCGGAACAGATATTATTGCAAGACCCAGCGATGACAAAAATGCATTGAGCCTGTTTGCCGGATTAAATATCCCGTCAAAAAAGCTGGCAGCAACAGCCAGTATAATAAACCCAATTGCCACAGTGGGTATTGCTGCATAAATCTCTATTACAGGTTTAATGATTTTACGGGTTTTGTTTCCGGCTATTTCCGAAAGGTAAATGCCTGCCCCTATCCCGAAAAACGAGGCAATAATCACTGCAGGCAGCGCGGTCATGAAAGTGCCGGTGAGAAGCGGTAAAATTGAAAATCTGGGATTTGAAGAGGTTGGATACCATTCTGCGTTAATTTTTCCGTCAGCTCCCCTGTTAAAGAGAAAACTCTCAGTTCCGGCTCCGCTTACAGCGTTGAAACCGTAAATGAGAAGGAATATAAAAAGAGCGGCAATGGTACCTGTTACCACATAGAGATTAATCCTGAGAACTAACCTGAATAAAAAGGCAGGGAGATCACGCCGGCGGTTCTTACCCTGAGATAAAAAACCTTTGCCGGAAATTGCCTCTGATCCGCTGATCTCTTTTTTTCCGCTCAAATTTTTACCTTTCAGTATAAAGGAATGAATTCAAGCTGCTTCACGATTTTCTGTCCTTCCGGAGATTTAACGAAACCGATAAAATCAGCAGCCTTTTTATTCCCTTTAGAATCTGAAATGAGATAAATATATCGTTTAAGGGAGTAAGGGCCATCTTTAATTGCTTCGGGGGTGAGCAGTCCTCCTGGAGGGATCGTAATTTTGTCCGATATTTTCACCGGTACAATTCTCACATCTTTTCTTCCCATGAAATGCCCGATTCCGCCGTATGCAATACCTTTTTTATCTTTCGAGACTGCATCGGCAAGTGCGGCTGTGCCCTGAAGAACCTGAACCGAGGGAGCAAAATCACTCCCTTTGAGCACATGCTCCTTGAAAAATTCATAAGTGCCGCTTGAGTTTTCTCTGCCGTATGGTGTTATTTCAAGATCAGGTCCGCCAACCGATTCAAAATTCCTGCTCTTGCCTGTGAATATGTTTTTAAGATCGCTTATGGTGAGGAAAGGTATCTTGTTGCCCGCATTGACAACAACAACCAGGGCGTCTATACCTATTGTGTCAACTTTAAATTCGTGACCCTCTGCTATGGCTCTGGTGAGTTCATTTTTATGAATTTCCCTGCTTATTGTGGCGATATCAGCCGTTCCGTTTATCAGTGCCGCAACCCCGGTTCCCGAACCTCCGCCGGCAACCTGTATAACGGCAGCCGAGTCGGTTTTCATATATTCCTGGGCAAGCATTTGCGTTAGCCTTACCATCGTATCAGATCCCTTTATCCTGACTACATTTTCTTTATTGGCAGGCAGTTTGCAGCCATTAATGATTAAAGAGAGGAGGATTAATATCACTCCTCCGCTTAAAAATTTCATCAATAGATTGCTGCCCTTATCTTGGCACTTATAAAATCCATCACCCATACAACTATTGCAATCATTATGACTATCAGGCCTACTTCGTGCCATCTTGCAAGGCCCTGATACTGAATCAGCATTGTACCGATTCCGCCACCGCCGACAAGACCGATAATGGTAGCCATTCTGACGTTAATATCCCATCTGTAGATCGTGAATGAGAGGAAAGGAAGGACTATCTGAGGCACCACTGCATACCAGATCACCTGAAATTTATTTGCCCCTGTGGCGGTAATTGCCTCTACCGGACCGGGTTCAATACTTTCTATTGCCTCTGAATATAGCTTGGCGTTTGATGCAATTGTATGTATCAGTAAGGAGAGCATACCCGCATAAGGACCTATTCCTATCCAGACAGAGAAAATAATTGCCCAGATCAGCGGTTCAATTGATCTTGTGAAATTGAGTATTACACGGAGTACATTGTAAACAACAAGACCTGTTTTTGAATCTTCCATCAGATTACGCGCTGCAAGAAAACTGAAGATCAGCGTTACGGGAATTGAAACAATTGTTGCAATAAGAGCAATGTAGATAGTCTCGATAATTGCAAAAAGGGCTTCGTCAAAAATCTCCATGTTCGGTGTAAACAGCGCCCCGAAAATCCTGCCCGCCCCGGCAAGTCCGTCAGGGCTGAAAAGATCAACTATCGATATTTTTGTGACTATCCATCCTGAGATGAATGTTATATTAAACAGAAACCAGCCGAATATTTCGACTGTCCATTTTGTGGTTTTATTATCCTTGGCAATGCCGAAAAGTTTGCATGAGAGGGATGTTCCGCTCAGTGCCCAGGCTGTTCCCGCCACAATGGATATAACGGCTATTATTGCAGTATCACCCCATGTGAACGGAAGATTTTTATTCTCAAAAAGGAATCTGTTCAGAATTGTTCTGTGAACAACCAGTATTGAATAAAAAATGAAAAAGATATCCAGCGAAATTGCTCTGAGCTGATTAATCCTGAATTCTTTTGCTTTTTGCTTTTTAATTATTTCATGCGGTAAAGAAGCACTCATCTGATCTCTACCTCCTCGGCTTCATCGCCGTAAATTGTCTTAAACCATTTTTCATCAATATCCTCCGGCTTTCCTTCATATATCAGATTACCCTGCTTGAGTGCCACCACTCTTGTGGCGTATCTCCTTACAAGGCTGAGAAAATGGAGGTTGCAGATAATTGTGGTTCCCATTTCCTTATTGATTTTTTCAAAATACTGCATAATCGAATTTGATGTTGCGGGATCAAGCGAGGCAACCGGCTCATCAGCAAGAAGAAGTTTAGGACGCTGCATAAGGCTTCTTGCTATTGCAACTCTCTGCTGCTGGCCTCCGCTGAGCGCATCTGCCCTGATTCCTGCTTTCTCTTCAATCCCGACTGTTCTGAGGCACTCCATGGCTTCATCAATCACATCCTGGGAGAATGTTTCGGTGAGAGATTCCAGAGTACCGAGTGAGCCGAGCTTTCCGCTGATCACATTCAGAAGCACAGAGCGTCTTTTGATGAGATTAAACTGCTGAAAAACCATCCCGATTTTCTTTTTAAGCTCCCTGAGTTCAGCACCGTGTACGTGGGTCACATCCTGTCCGTCAAACAGAACCTTTCCCGATGTCGGTTCAATCAGTCTGTTCACGCATCTCAGAAGAGTTGATTTACCTGAACCGCTGAGCCCTATCACAACAAGGAACTCACCTTCATTGAGAGTAAGGTCAATTCCCTGCAGCGCATGGGTGCCGTTGGGATAAATCTTGTGTAAATTTTCAATTTTTAATATCATTTGTTTGATAAGTCGATTTTGAAGTTGATTCTTTTAAGCAGATCCCTGAGAACATCATAATCAGAGTCCTTTGTTTTCGTAAGTCCCCTCACGCTGTAAATCTCATAGAGAGATTCCATCCCCTCTTCGGTTGATACAAACTTGAATAATGCATCAGTCACTTTTTTTACCAGATTTTCAGGAAGATCCTTTCTGAACATCACAGGATCATTGGGAATTTTTTCGGTGACCGTCAGAACTTTAATTTTCTGGAAGACATCAGGATACTGTGTAATAACTCTTTCACGGGCGTCACGCGGAATTCCCGTTGATTTATCAGGCGGCGAAAAATATGTTGCACCGGCATCAACCTGATTCTGATAAATCATTGTGACAACAATATCGTGCTTTTTGGCAAAAACCTCATCGGCTATATTCACATTGTTCTTTTTAAGAAGCGCCTTTGGCAGTATATAGCCCGATGTAGATGAAGGATCAACAAATGCCACCTTTTTTCCGTTCAGCTGAGATAAGGAATCTATGCCTGAGTCAGATTTTACCAGCAGACAACCGGCATAATATGTCTCTCCGTTGCCCCTTATCACTCTCAGCCGTGCAGTGGCCCCGTATTTTTCATTTGCCAGCAGATATGAAAAGGTGTTCACAATTGCAATATCAGCTTTTCCGCTGCCGAATGACTCAACAACCGTAACGTAATCTGCGGGAATTGCAGAAACAAAATGATAGCCTGTCTCTTTTTCAAGAAATGCAATCAGTTTATCTGCGGAAGTGGTGATTTTTGAGGCGTCAACTGACGGAGTGAAATAAAATTTGATGGGATTTTTTTTGCTTCCAAGTTCGGAACTCCCCTTGCCGAGTTCTCTTGACGTTGCAATGCCAATGAAAATGAGCAGCGGGGATATGTAGAGTATGTATTTTAACAGCTTCATTAATTTTTTATAAATAGTTTTACAAATTTCACGATATAAACTGTGACAGTCAAAAATTAAAATGAATTCCAATGTTAAGAAATTGTTAACAAAAGGTTATCCGCACAGAACAGACCCGATCACAGAGTTATTATCCACTCCTGTAAATGAACTGAATCTTACGGAAGTTGTATTGATTTTTCAGTTAACTGAATTGATTTTGGGTAAGCCCGGTTAAGGCTTTATTAACAGGCTGACTGTATTACTCTTTCCCTTAATGTATATTTCTGACAGATGATCCGCACTGATAATTACCAGGCGCCTGAACCACAGGTCAGTTTTATCAGTATCTGTCGAGTTTGAATTTTTCACCCAGATAGAGCTTTCTCACCTGCTCATCCTCTGCAAGAAATTCGGCTGTCCCTGATCTGAAAATCTGACCCTGGATAAGTATATACGCCTTATCCACTATACTTAGTGTTTCATGAACATTGTGATCGGTGATCAGAACCCCGATACCGCGGTTTTTCAGACCGGCAACAATAGTCATGATATCTTCAACTGCAATGGGATCAACCCCTGCAAAGGGTTCATCAAGAAGGATGAATCCGGGATCTGTTGTAAGTGCGCGGGCAATTTCGGTTCTTCTTCTTTCACCGCCGCTGAGCTGATAACCAAGGCTTTTTCTGATGTGCGCAATGTTAAAATCCTCAAGCAGCTGCTCCAGCTTTTCTTTTCTTTCGGCAGAGCTGAGTCGGGTCATCTGAAGAATTGCCATGATATTTTCTTCAACCGAGAGCCTTCTGAAAATAGATGCTTCCTGCGGCAGATAACCTATACCCATTCTGGCTCTTTTATACATCGGCACCGATGATATATCTTTGTCATCAAGGTACACTATGCCTGAATTGGGTTTAATCATGCCAACAAGCATGTAAAATGTGGTGGTCTTTCCTGCTCCGTTAGGGCCAAGAAGCCCAACAATTTCACCGCGCGAAACCTCAACCGATGCTTTGTTTACAACAGTTCTCTTTTTATAAATCTTGACTAAGTCTTTACCGGCTAATTTATCTGGCATATTTTAAAAGATTCTTGTTTTTAATGAGCAGTTCAGTGAAAATACTGCGTGATGGTTTGTTTTCATTAAGGTAAAATCTCGGGAGCAGATAAGATCTTTCCCGGTTTCTTACCACTTTTTCGGGATGATACTCACTGACCGGCGTGCCAAACAGCTTCACATCTTTAACACGGCCGTTTTCAAAATAGACAGATCCGCTCACACTTGATGATTTAATCAAACCCTTGGGTTTTCCTTCTTCGTAAAGATAATAGATACTGATCATATTTCCGTCAATATCCGTTCTTGTTATTTTACCCTCAATGAAATTATGGGTTATCCTGCCTCCGGTAATCTGGTCATAACGCAGAGGAAACGTATCATTCACAGATACTATCGCCGCATTATTGAGCAGCCTCAGCAGACTGATCTTTCTTGCGGTGATATCCACAATTATCGTATCGCCCGTGAGCTGAGAATTATCCACCCACATTACCGGCTGGGGTCTCTCCTTATTCACCTTATACAGCATGATCTGTTCAGGTTCACGGGTATAAATTGTAATGTCATTGACCGAGGCAAAATCATTGCTCAGCATTTTCACCGAATCGGTTGCAATCAGTTTCGTTCCTGAATCTCTGTAAGCCTCCATCACCAGCGCCGTCATCAGCAACGTATCGGGAACACTTCCCGAAGTATCCGGCTGAATCAGAACGGGAAGCGAGTCTATTCTTGAATAGTTACGGAGCCTGTAGTCAGCAAGTCTTTCACCGGTGATCAGGATATTGTCTTTCTGATTTTTTATCAGAATATTTCCATACCCGTAAGTCTCTCGAAGCGATCTGTAGTGAATCAGGCTGTCCGCTTCAATTATGTTTTCGGTGTCAACAATTTTCACATCCCCCACCGAAACCGCTTTTGAAGAATCTCGGTAGTAATCCAGCTTTGCACAATAAAGTGTGCTCACAGAATCCCTGAGTTCAACGGTATTCTCAAACTTTGCCAGATTCTGCTTAAAGAGGTACTCACCGATAACAGCGGTCAGATAAACTTTTTTATCATCAAGCTCAACCCTGTTACGTGAAAAAGCCCTTTTCTCATTGCCGTAATAAAATCCTCTCGGAGTCCTGATGGTAAGATTTTCCTGTGTTATCACAACGTCACCAATCAGCTCGGCATCATTCCGCTCAAGATACTGAATGGCAGAATCACAGACTATCCTGATATTATCCTGAGTGAGAACAACATTCCCCGCAACGGTGCGGAGCTTTTCACCGTTTACCTCAATGCCCTCAAGCCTGTCACCGGTAATGGTTATTTTTGAAGCTTTCTGCGGCAGAATCAAAAAAGCAGGTAGTAGTGCTGTAAGAATGATAAGCTTTAATGAATTCATTTTAGTCAAGCTTCGTTGATACGGTAACAAGGGTTACCTTAAAAATTTTATAATTCCGCAGTGCCTGATCAGATTCAAACCCGTATCCTTCAATCTGCTCTTCTTTGGTGTCTATCTTCACAAACTTATCGGAAACTATTTTCCCGTCAGAATTTCTCCACATGAGCATTTCGGTTTCAAGCACCATTCCGCTGTCATTAACCACCTTCACATCCCTGAAAGCATAGATATCTTTAGTCCTGTCATCAACCTTAGCCCATTTTGAAGTGAGGGTGGTTGTTTTAACCTCTTTTTCATCATGAAAATCAACCTGCACACTGCTGTCAAGCAAAGTGTATGCGCCTGTTGTGAAAATTCTGATATGTCCCGTGGTTACAATAGCCTGAATCTTCCCTGAATCTGTGAAAGTAATGGTCGAGTTCCAGCTTTCCTGACTGGGGGCTTCAGAAAGATTGATGCTTTTAACAGGGGGTTTCACTTTTTCTTCACTGCATCCTGTGAGATAAACCACGGCAAGCAGTATGAAGACCGTTAAACTTTTTTTCATCTGATCCTTAAGCCAAGATTAACCAGATCATGCAGGTGCACAATCCCGATAGGTTTATCATCATCATCAACAACCGGCAGTGATGTGATCTTAAAACTCTCCATGGTCTGCAGTGCAAATGAAGCAAGCACATCCTGTGAAATTCTTTTCGGATTTGCTGTCATTACATCTTTAGCGGTCAGATTATTAATCGGCAGATTTTTTTCAAGTAACCTGCGCAGATCACCGTCGGTTATAAATCCCGACAGTCTGCCTGAATCATTAACAACGCAGGTTGATCCCAGTCTTTTTGAAGTGATCTCAAGAATGGATTCTTTGAGCGAAGTGTTTTCTGTAACAACCGGAACATAATCTCCCTTGTACATGATCTCGCTGATTTTAAGAGAGAGCCTTTTACCCAGGCTTCCACCCGGATGCAGCATTGCAAAATCAGCTTCCGAAAAACCTCTGAGCTTAAGCAGTGCAACAGAAAGCGCATCTCCCATTACCAAAGAAGCCGTTGTGGAGGCTGTGGGGGCAAGGTCATGAGGACAGGCTTCTTCGCCCACTGTAACATCAAGAACAACATCAACTGCTTCCCCGAGCTTTGATTTTGCATTCCCGAGCATCCCGATAAGGGGTACATTCATTCTCTTAAGCATGTGAACCAGGTTAACAAGCTCCTCGGTGGCACCGCTTTTTGAGAGAAGAATAACAACATCTTCCCTTCTCACCATGCCAAGATCACCGTGAAGCGCATCGGTCGGGTGCAGATAGATTGCTGCCGTGCCGGTGGAGTTCATAGTTGCAACTATCTTACGCGCTATAAGTCCGCTTTTGCCCAGTCCGGTGAGCACCACTCTTCCGGTGCAGTCATAAATCACTTTAACGGCGCGCGCAAAATCTTCGTTGATATTATACCAGAGATTTGCCACTGCCTGCGATTCAATTTTAACTACCTCTTTGCCTGAGGCGATTATTTCTTCGTTTGTCATTAAACTTCCGTGAGATTCAGTTTCTTAACCAAAGCATCAAGTTCCTTTATGCCCGAAAGGAAATTACGCAGTTTAGGGAGCGGATACTGACTTGCGGCATCGCTCATTGCATTGGCAGGATCGGGATGCACCTCCATAAAAAGCACATCAATACCGGTGGCAACCGCAGCCCTTGCAAGCGCCGGTATGAATTCAGGCTGCCCTTCAGACTTATCTCCCTTTGAGGGAATCTGAACAGCGTGTGTGGCATCCATAACAACGGGGTAGCCAAATTTACCCATCACCACAAGCCCCTTCATATCAACCACGAGATTGTGGTACCCGAAAGAAACACCTCTTTCAGTCACCATAATTCTTTCATTACCTGTGCTTTCAACTTTCCTGACAGCATGACCTATATCTTCAGGGGCCATAAACTGCCCTTTTTTGATATTGATCACCTTCCCGGTTTCGCCCGCTGCAACAAGAAGTTCTGTCTGTCTTGAAAGAAATGCGGGGATCTGAAGCACATCTGTATATTCTGCTGCCATTTGGGCTTCTTCAATTGTATGAATATCCGTAAGACACGGCACATCATATTTTTCAGCTGCAGATCGCAGAATATCAAGAGCAGCCCTGTCACCAATACCTGTGAATGAATTTACGCTGGTTCTGTTTGCTTTTTTATAACTCGATTTGAGTATGAAAGGAATATCAAGCTCTTCAGTAATTTTTTTTATCTCAGCCGCGGTGCTGAAAAGCATCTTTTCATTTTCAATTACGCACGGACCACCGATAAACACAAGCGGATTTCCCGCACCTGCTTTTATGTTCTTTATTAAAACTTCTTTTTTCATTTATTTCCGTCAAATAAACCACCGTAGAGCGATGGATGAATTTTTCCAAAATGTTTATAGGCAAGAGGCGTTGCCTCTCTTCCTCTGGGGGTTCTGTTAAGAAATCCCTGTTGAATGAGAAAAGGTTCATAAACCTCTTCAATAGTCCCTCTGTCTTCATTAACTGCCACGGCAATGGTATTGAGACCCACAGGTCCGCCGCTGTACTTATCCATGATAGTCAGCAGAATCTCCTTATCCATCTCATCAAGACCAAACTCATCAACATCAAGAGCATCAAGGGCTTTTTTGGCAATCGCCGTTGATATCGTATCGCTGTTTTCGAAATCGGCAAAATCCCTGGTCCTTCTGAGAAGTCTGTTTGCTATTCTGGGGGTTCCCCGAGATCTTCTGGCAATTTCAAGCGCCGCCTCCTCAATGATTTTAATATCCATGATTTTTGCGGAACGCTTCACGATATTTTTGAGAAGCTCAGGCTCATAGTAATCAAGTCTCACTTTAATACCGAACCGGTCTCTCAGCGGGGCCGTAAGCATACCCGCTCTGGTTGTGGCTCCAACCAGCGTGAATTTTGGGAGACTGATCTGAACGGTGCGCGCATTTGGCCCTGAATCAATCATTATATCGATTTTATAATCCTCCATTGCAGAGTAAAGATACTCTTCAACCACGGGGCTGAGTCTGTGAATTTCATCAATAAAAAGAACAGATTTTTCATCAAGCGACGTTAACAACCCGGCAAGATCACCCGGTTTTTCAAGCACGGGTCCCGAAGTGGATTTTAACGGCACTCCCATCTCATTTGACACTATGTTTGCAAGAGTGGTCTTACCAAGTCCGGGAGGGCCGGTTAATAAAACATGATCAAGGGCATCTCCCCTCTTAAGAGCTGCTGAAATAAAAACCTTAAGATTATCTGTGATTTTAAGCTGACCTATAAAATCCCCGAAACTGGCAGGCCTTATGGTCTGTTCAAATTCGGCTTCGTTTTTCTGTGGTGCAGGATCATTAATGCTAAGGTTTCTTGACATAATATCAGTTCGCTACAAGAGGGTTGTTTTTGAGCTTAAAGAAGTTCAGGAGATACACCATGAGTACCATGAGCGATATCATTCCCACCGCCATAAGCAGTGTTTCAAACGGTGTGTAAGTGCGTGTAAAATATACCTTGGCAGGGCTCTGATACATTATAAGCAGATGCACAACATAAATAAGAAGGGTGTTCCTTCCCAGAAGAATAAATATTTTAGGGATCGTGTTAACCTTCAGCGATGCAAATATAAAGCTGCCCATTAAAAGAAGCACAAAACCCACCCTCATTATAACCAGATTGGGGCTTGTGGTCCAGTAAGTGCTCGTTCCTGTAACCCATCTCTCAAGAAAATCACCCGCAACTGATATCACAATCATTGCGATGCCAAGTACGCTCACCTGAGTGCTGAATTTGGAGTCTTTGAAGATCATCGGGTATTTTGCGAGTATGCTTCCTATTATTGCTCCCAGGAAAAAGTAAGCCAGCCAGGGGAACAGCGGGAAAAGGGATCCGGTTTTAGTGTAAAGATATCCCGAAAAAAGCGGGGATATAAAAGATTTCCAGTCAATATGTTCAAACGGCTGCCACAGCAGAACAAATACAACCGATGCAATCAGAAATACCCAGAAATCATCCTTTTTCAGCAGCTCTGCAAGCCAGCCCAGAAGCATTGTGAATAACAGCCCGAACCCAATAAGATGAAGAACATCCACCGAGAAGAAAGTAACCCACTGCTGATAAGTCGCGGTGCCTAAATAAAAAATATTGTAATCAGGGTATCTGAGCAGATATCCCAGCATGATGAGAAGCACCACTCTCTGGAATCCCTTTGCAACCCTGGGGTTATCCCTGAAAGGTTTATCTGCTGTCCTGAAAAGATACATAAAAACAGTACCCGAGGTCATCAGAAAAATGGGTGCTGTCATTCCTCTCATAAAAGTCCATACCCAGAAGACGGGGTTATCAAGATTTCTGTAGTTCTCACCCAGTACGGCATCTATGGTGTGGCCCTGAACCATCATCATTACTGCAAATGCGCGCATAAAATCCAGGAATATAACCCGGTTCTTTTGAGAACTGCCAGTCATCTTTTTATCTGATTAAATTACTTTATTTTAGCAATCATTTCAATTTCAACCACTGCATTCAGAGGCAGTGAGGTAACTCCCACGGCGCTGCGGGCATGTTTACCTTTTTCGCCGAATATCTCCAGCAGCAGATTTGAAGCTCCGTTTGCTATTTTCGGCTGATCACCATATCCGTCGGGTGAGTTGACAAAAACCACAACCTTTACTATTTCTTCAATGTTGTCAATTCCGCCGGCAAGCTGCGCTGCAACAGCTATGCAGTTAATTGCCGATATTGAAGCTGCCTTTATGGCATCTTCTTCCGTAATATCAACCGTCACCTTCCCCTTATAATTCAAAACACCGTTGACTGAAGGGAGCTGCCCTGAGGTGTAAATATAATTGCCCGATAATTTACCGGGAACATAGCTTGCAAGCGGTTTAGGAATGACGGGCAGATCAATTCCGAGTTCCTTTAATCTTTCAGAATACATAAAAATTCCTGCTCAGAGAGTTATATTTGGTTCTCAAAAATAAAAATCCTTTGTACGAGTTACTAATTTAAACCGATGGAGCCTAATGTCAAAATATGATTTCAATGAATTACGGGGTATAGTTGAAAGGCTGAGAAAAGAGTGCCCCTGGGATCGTGAACAGAGCAATGATTCTATCAAAGCCGCAACAATAGAAGAAGCTTATGAAGTTGTGCACGCAATTGATGAAAAAGACTGGCCGGAATTAAAAAAGGAACTCGGTGATCTGCTTTTGCATGTGGTTTTCCACTCTGTGATTGCAGCAGAAGATAAACATTTCACTCTTGATGATGTTATACAATCAATCTCTGAAAAACTGATCAGAAGGCACCCTCATGTCTTCGGGGAAGTTTCGGCAGAAGATTCAGAAACGGTTAAAAAGAACTGGGAAGCCATTAAACTTTCGGAAGGAAGAAAATCAGTCACCGAGGGCATTCCCTCATCTCTGCCGTCACTTCTGCGCGCTTACAGGATTCAGGAAAAAGTAGCCAAGGTTGGGTTTGACTGGACCGATATCAGGGATGTAAAGAAAAAAGTGGATGAAGAGATTGATGAACTTGCTGAGGCAGTGCATCATGATGATCATGGTAAAATTGAGGAAGAGTTCGGTGATCTCCTTTTTGCACTTACAAATTACGCGCGCTTTCTGAAAACAAATCCTGAAGATGCACTCAGAAAAGCCAATATAAAGTTTGAAAAGAGATTCAGGTACGTTGAATCCAGATTTGAGGAGCAGAATAAAAAGATTTATGAATCCACTCTTGAAGAGATGGATATTTACTGGGAAGAGGGAAAAAGAAAAGGTTTATGAGCGGATTGATTAACGAACAGTTTGATTGCTATTTTGTAACTAAAGGTGTGCTTGACATTCTTCTTGCAGGAGGATGGCGACACTTCGGGACATACTTTTTCAGATATGATTCTCATCTGAAGGATGAAGAGATTGTGAATGTTCTCCCGCTGAGGGTAAACCTCGCGAAATCAATGTTCTCAAAATCACAGAAAAATCTCTTCAAAAAAAATGAGGGACTTGAAGTGGTTATAAGGCCAACCAGAATTGACGATGAAAAAGAGGAGCTGTTTTATAATCACGTAACAAAGTTTGAGGAGAACATCCCTTCCTCACTCTATGAATTCCTCTCGGATGATCCTGACCGGATACCCTGTGAGAATGTCGAAATCTGCCTCTACCACGAAGACAGACTCATTGCCGCAAGTTTCCTTGATATCGGGGATAATTCAACATCGGCAGTGTACGCAATGTATGATCTTAATGAATCAAAGCGCGGACTCGGAATCTTCACTACCCTTCTTGAGATTCAGTACTCAATTCAGCTCGGTAAAAAATATTACTACCTGGGCTATGCTTATGAAACCCCTTCGTTTTATGATTATAAAAAGAACTACCACGGCCTTGAATACTATGACTGGCGCGGCGCATGGGATCCTTACCCAAAAGGCGGCGTCTATTTTGGTGTGTGAAGGGGTAAAACAGGAGTTGCAAATAAAAAAGAAAAAGTATAAAATAAAACCTGAACTTAAAATTTTATAAAATGAATAAAAAAATCACATCCGGCTCTTCTAATTTTCTTTCACTGATTGAGAATAATGAGTATTATGTGGACAAGACCCGGTTTATCGGGGAGTTAGAAAATCTTAACTATAAATTCGTTTTTTTTCTTCGGCCAAGACGTTTTGGCAAATCATTATTCCTCTCCCTTCTTGAGTATTACTATGATGTAAAGCATTACGATAAATTTGATCTGCTTTTCCGGGAATATTACATCGGCTCAAATCCAACCGTATTAAAAAACTCTTATTTTATCTTGAAATTTAATTTCAGCGGGATCAGTACCGATGAAAATCATGGAGTGAAAGAAAGTTTTGATAACTCTGTCAGGGCTTCATTAAGAGATTTTTTATACGGCTATTCAATTGCTTCTGAAAATGAGATAGAAGAAAATCTGAAAACCCGCGGAAGTGCAGATATTCTTAGAAACTGTCTGTCACTCTTCAGAAAATATAAATCCGGATCTAAAATCTATGTATTAATTGATGAATATGATCATTTTACAAATGAACTTTTTTCATTTGACCGACGGCATTTCAGAGATATTGTATCCCAGAATGGATGGATAAGGAAATTTTATGAAGTGATAAAGATCGGAATCGGGGAGGGCTTAATTGATCGTTTTTTTGCTACAGGTGTTACACCGGTAACACTTGATGATTTAACCAGCGGCTTCAATATTGCAACAAATCTCACAACCGATGAATACTTCCATGAAATTTGCGGATTTGATGAGACGGAGATTTCAGATTTTATTAAATCAACATTTACAGACAGTTCTGAAATTGATTTTAATATATTATTCAAAGATCTTCGCTCCTGGTATAACGGAAGTAAATTTTCACCCGATGCATCTAAAAAATTGTATAACCCTCAACTAATCATCAGCTTCCTGAATAAATACTCCAGAAATCTGAAGTACCCCAGAGAAATGAACGATTACAATGTAACATCGGACAGAAAAAAAATCAGTCTGTTGATTGATTCACTTCCATCTGAAACAGCGGATTCAGTCCTTGATGAAATTTTCACGAAGGAAGTCATTGAGGGAGGTTTGACAATGCAGTTTTCACCGGATGCTGCATATACCAGACAGGATGCAGTCTCGTTACTCTTTTACAATGGTTTGCTTACTATCGAAGACTTTACGGCAGGAGTTTTTCGATTCAGTATCCCAAATTATGTTATCAAAAATATTTATTGGGATTTTTTCAGAAACCGTTACGAGTCTGAAAACAATCTCAGTTTGTCTTCAGGTGAAACAGCCGAAATTTTCAGAGAGATGGCATTCGATGGATACATCAGGAAACTTGTTCAAAAAGTCGAAGAAGTTATGAAAAATCTTTCGAACAACGATTTCAGGAACTTTAGTGAGAGCAATCTGAAGATGATTCTGATTTCAATATTATCTGCTAATCCTGTTTATCAGATTAAGAGTGAGCTGGAAATCTCCACAGGGAGAGTAGATCTCCTGCTAAAAAGGAATAAAGCTTATGAGGCTGTCTTTCAGTATCTGGTTGAATTTAAGTTTATAAAAGTAAAGGATGAAGTCAGGTTTGAAAAAATTAAAGAAGAAGGTATCCTGCAATTAAAAAGATATCTTGAGTCAGATGACATCAGATCAATGGATAATCTTCGTTCTTTCCTGATAATCTTCCATAACAAAATTGAGGGAGAAATTATTGAAGTCAGATAATTTATCTGAGGGATATCAAATTATCCTTTTGTATTTTGTTTTAGTTTAAGTGCCCGTTATCCGGAGTTTGACACCTCGGAGCCGTAAGTAATTGTAAATAAATAAGTTAATTTTTAAAATCTGCATGGTTGTCACTACATTCCTGCGAATGGGACAAAAAGGGGGGGCTTATCTGACTTTATCAGCTAAGATATTCGGTCAGGATCTCGTAATCAAAGCCTGCTCCCTGAGATTGATCTGGTTCTCTCTTGGGTTCATAAGTTATGCGTATGAAACCCTGTCGTTCTGTGATTCCAAAAAGAACTACCACGGCCTTGAATACTATGACCGGCACGGCGCATGGGATCCGTATCCCAAAGGCGGTGTCTGTTTTAGTGTGTGAGGGGGCTTACTGACAAAGCAGTCAATTTTTGATGTCGCACGGCAGACATAAATTGATGTTAAATAAACTAAATTGATTATATTTCCGAATAATTGAATCACCAACTTTTCAAGACTTAAACTGAATTTAATTTATATGAATGCTCAGGAGATTATTGATCTCATTCGGAATGGCGAAAGCAGTACCACCCAATTTAAACCGGATGTTTCAAATTCTGAAAGCATCGCGCAGGAAATTGTTGCTTTTGCTAACAGTAAGGGCGGGAAAATTCTTGTGGGCGTTGATGATAAAACCGGAAATATAGCCGGTGTAGAGTTCAGGGACATTCAGAGAATAAATAATCTTGTAGCCACTGCAGCAAATGATCATGTAAAAAGTCCCGTTTATGTACAGTCTGAAACGATTCAGATAGAAAATAAAAGAATTATACTCATCACGGTTCCTGAAGGAACTGATAAACCTCATACCGATAAAGACGGATTAATTTTTATCAAAAACGGTTCTGATAAACGAAAAGTCGTTTCGAGGGAAGAACTTGCAAGACTCCTGCAGGCAAGCGGGAATTTATATGCTGAAGAAAGAATTATCAGGAACAGCTCAGTTGAAGATGTTGACTGGGAGAAATTCAGAGAGTTCTATGAAAAGAAGTACAAAGAATCATTTGAAAAGGAATCACTTGAAAGGTATCTTCAGAATCTGAGGCTGATGGAAGATGGCAAACTGAATATTGCCGGTGCATTACTGTTCGGAAGAAATCCTTCAAAGCTCATTCCTTCATTTTATATTTCGGCTGTCTGGTTCCGAGGTACAGAAATTACAAATCAGGAATACAAAAGCAGTGAGAATATTACAGGTACCGCCGATATACTATACAGAAAAGCTTTTGACTTCATTTTTTCAAAGCTGAATAAAATTCAGGCAGATCAACCATTTAACAGCCTCGGGATTCCCGAGATCCCGGAAATCGTACTTAAAGAATTGCTTGTAAACGCAGTAATCCACAGGGATTATTTTATCAGTGATTCTATTAAGATATTTATGTTTGACGATAGGATAGAAATCAGAAACCCGGGTAAGCTGCCAAATAATCTGACAATAGAGCAGATAAGAAAAGGATTGAGAAGAAGCAGGAACAGCACCGGCTTTAGTGTGTTTGTCGTCTTCATGTTGGCTGAAGTGTAGCCCTGGGGAAATCAGATCCTCTGCTCGGGAGCTGTGGGGCCGAGGGCCCTTCCGTGAGCGTTGGAGATGACTCACAGTAGGCCTGACCCTCGTAGCGTTGAAACTGGTTCCTGTAGCTATTCTTCGGGCCGCCGAAGGCGGTCCGCCGAACGTCAGGCTTCACCCGTCAGGGCTGAAGGCGCACGGTTTGCGCACCGCAAACCGTGTGCCTGAAGCCCTGATCGGGTGCAAGCCCTAGT
>JABWCA010000209.1 GCA_013359345.1 Ignavibacteriaceae bacterium | reverse complement strand
TAACCATAGAGCAGTGAGCCGGTAACGGCGTCGACATTCGGCCACGGATTCTGAATCTTCTCAATTTTCTTCAGAACTTCGGGTACAACCTCAAAAATGTGCTGAACAGTTTTGAAAACGGGATCATCAGGACAATGAGTAAGGCCAAAGTTATAAAATGCGGTGAATCTGGGGTCAACCACTCTGAGAACCGCATGTCCGTAACCGGGGATAACTTTACCTGATGCCAGTGATTCATTTACGAAATCCTGAATCTGCTCTTTTGAAGGAGTTCCTCCGTAATGGGCCATGAGGTCAAGAATCCATTTTACTGCTTCCTGGTTTGCGAGTCCGTGGAGCGGGCCTGCCAGTCCGTTAAATCCTGCTGAAAGTGAGTAGTAAAGATCACTGAGAGCCGAGTTAACAACCAGGTTTGTGAAAGCTGATACGTTACCGCCCTCGTGATCAGAGTGTGCAAGGAGGAACAATCTCATAAGGTGGTAGAAGTCATTATCAGCAACTTCATAACCCATCATATGCACAAAATCCTGAGTAAAGTTCATATCGGGATCGGGCTGAATGAGCTCACCTTTTTCAAATCTTATCCTGTAGATAGCGGCAGCAATTGCAGGAAGTTTAGCCACAATATCAAGCGCATCTTCAAGCATGCATCTCCAGTGTTCACTTTTCGAAACACCCTGAGCGTATCTTCTTGCAAAATGAGATTCACGCTGCATTACAAGCAATGCCATAGAAAGCATTGTCATCGGGTGTGAATCTTTGGGCATTGATTTGAGAACATCCCAGACATAATGAGGAACAAATTTTCTGATCTTGAGGCTCATAGAGAAATCCTTGAGCTCATCAGGTGTGGGTAATTCTCCGGTTAAAAGAAGAAAAAAAATTTCGATAGGAAGTTTTTCGGTCAGGTCGGCTAACGGAATGCCTCTTATTATGAGACCTTTCTCTTTCGGCACTTCAGATGTATCGCAGGATAAAGAGGTAACCCCTCTCATTCCTCCATACACCTGTGAAAGGGTCACCTGGCTGACAACCTTTTCCCCATGCTCTTTCAGTAATTGCGAGAGTTCGCTGCGCCACTGATCTATTTTTCCTTCCATTTTGGCTACTATAAGCATTTGCTGACTCCGGGTATATTAAAGTGTAAAATATTTAATTTGCTATATCTAAAATAAACAGTTTAGTTAACTGCTTCAAATTTCTTTTAAATTTTTAATGGGTTTTAAGCTTCAATAGTTCAGTTTATTTCTTTATTTTTACTTTATCACTAAAAGGCGGATTAATATGGAATATAATGATGTTATAATAAAACGCAGAAGTATCAGAGAATTCACTTCCCAACCGGTTTCAGCCGACCAAATAAAAGCACTCGTTGAAGCAGCTTTGCGCGCCCCCTCAATAAACAACTCAAGATTATGGAAATTTTACGCTGTCACCGATAAGCACCTGATGAATAAAATGGCGGATGCCGTTAAAAACTCACTGGGAGAACTGCTTAAAGGGAAGCAGGATCAGGATAAATATAAAACGGTTGAACATTTTTCAACATTTTTCGTGAACGCTCCCCTGCTTATCGGTATCACACTTAAACCTTACAAAGCAATAATCGATGATCTGTTTGAGGATGACCCTGAGAAAATCAATGAACTGAGAAGATTCCCTGATTACCAGTCGCTCGGTGCAGCGGTTCAGAATATTCTGCTGAAGGCAGTTGATCTTAACCTCGGCGCCTGCTGGCTCACAAGTATGCTCATTGCCCGAAATGAGCTTGAAAAAATGCTTAACATCTCTGCACCTGAAAAGCTCTCGGCATTTATAGCAGTGGGTCACCCGGCAAAGCAGATCCCCCCGAGACCTGAAACACCCGCTGATGATTTCATTGTTCTGATGAAATAAAACCTGGAATCAGGACGCAGGAATACAGGAAAACAGGATACAGGAAAACAGGACGCAGGATTCAGGAAATCAGGACGCAGGAAATCAGGAAATCAGGAAACAGGAGGCAGGGAATCATGAAGCAATATCTGTAGAGACGCAATGCTTGCGTCTGTGACAGGAAAACAGGATACAGGAAAACAGGAGGCAGGGAATCATGAAGCAATATCTGTAGAGACGCAATGCTTGCGTCTGTGACAGGAAAACTGGACGCAGGAAATCAGGAATCAATATCTGCAAAGACGCAATGCTTGCGTCTGTAACAGGAAACAGGAAACGTTGAACAGAATATCAATTTTAATCATAAAGAATCAGGGGGCTGTTTAATGGCAGCCCCCTGTTCACAACTGTTATTTCATACTGGCAAGGTAAAGATCGGTTGATTTTTCGAGGAGTCTGTTCATTCTTGAAACAAGGGTATGAACATCGGGGAGATCACCGTCTGTGAGCTTTGCAGCTTCATAAAGATGCTCGGTTACTTCCATAATGTAGGCGTCACCGTCATTCTTTTTATAAACATCAAGAAGAGCCCTTATAAGGTGATGGTTTTTGTTCACTTCAAAAGTCTTCTTTTCATCAGGCATATTATCCTGCTTCATCATTTTCATGATGCGTTTCATTGATGAAGTCATGCTGTCATCCTTGCTGATAAGCACCGCAGGCGAGTTCACAAGACGTTCTGAACTTTTCACATCTTCCACCTTTTCACCCAGATATGTTTTCATCTTTGCGAGAAGGCTCTCAAAATGGAGCTTGTCATCAGCCGAAAGTTCAGCGGGTTTAGCTGCATCATTATTGACATCGGGAATTTTTGCGAGTTTTGATGAATCAACGCTGTCAACAGACCTGAACTCAAGTTCCTTGTACTTCATTATGGAGCTTAGAACAATTTCATCAGCAGGATCATAGCAGTAAAGAACCTCAATATCCTTTGCCTTGAAAATCTCCATTTTAGGATCAAGATCAATCGCCTCTCTTGAACTTCCAAGGGCAAAATAGATTTCCTTCTGCTCATTTTTTATTCTTCCGGCATATTCATCCAGGCTTACGAGACCCTTTTTATCCTCACACCCTGATGTGTTAAACCGGAGGAGCTCTTTAAACTTCTCCATATTTGTGAAGTCATTATACCCGAGTCTGAATACCTGCTGGTGTTCTCTCCAGAAATCGGCATATTTTTCAGGTTCATCTTTTGCCATTTTTGTAAGGTGGTTAAGAACCTGCGTTGTCACACTTGAGGAGATTTTTCTGAAGATTGCATTCTCCTGGAGTGTTTCTCTGGAGATATTCAGCGGGAGATCTTCTGAATCAACCACACCTTTTACAAACGAGAGGTACTCGGGCAGAATCTCCTTTGAATTATGCTGAATAAGCACTCTTCTCACATAAAGATCGAGACCATAATTATCTCTGTTAAACCCGAATATATCAAAATTCTTTTTCGGGATGAACATAAGTGTGTTGAACTGAATGGGGGCATCAACAGCAGTGTGGATTATTGAGAGAGGCTCATCAGAGTCATAAGAGAGGAATTTGTAAAATTCATCATACTGTTCCTTTGTAATGGAGGTTTTCGGCTCTCTCCATACTGCTGATACAGCATTTATCTTTTTGTTGCCGAGATGAATCGGGAAACCGATAAAATTGGAGTGTTTCTTAATGGTCTGCTCAATACGGTAATCTTCTGTGAACTCTTTTGCCTCTTCCTTGAGGTGAATTTCAATGGTGGTACCGCGCTTCACATTATCATCAAGTTCGGATATAGTGTAGTCACCAAGTCCGTCTGATTTCCACTCTAAACCGGGCTCTCCCTCTCTGAATGATCTGGTTCTGAGCACCACTTCATTTGCCACCATAAAGACTGAATAAAACCCGACGCCAAACCTGCCGATGATATTTCCGGCATCATCCTTGCTTTCCTTGAGCATCTTAACAAAATCTGCAGATCCGCTTTTTGCGATAGTGCCGATGTTTGTTATAAGCTCATCACGGGTCATACCGATACCGGTGTCAGATATCGTGATGACATTCTTTTTAGGATCAAGTGTGATATTTATTTCAAGCGGAAGATCTGCGTCATTAATCTTTGTGCCTCTGGTCGATTCAAATCTCAGTTTATCGAGAGCGTCCGATGAGTTTGAAATGAGCTCCCTGAGAAATATTTCCCTGCTGCTGTAGAGTGAATGAACCAGAATATCCAGCAGTTGTTTTACCTCCGCCTTAAATTCGAATTTTTCAGCCGTTTCATGTGTTGTCATAATATATCATCTCCTTTCGTAAATTTTAAAACTATGGTTGCAAAAATAAATATTTACGTTTAGTTTTCCACCATTAAAAATTTTACATTACTTTAGATTCATGAATTAACAGCCGGTTTCGTTATCAGAACAGTTATTAAATACATTTTCAGATTTTTGAGAATTACTGCGGGAGTTTTATTACTCCTCCTTACGCTGATGCATATCCCCTATCTGCAGTCTTCAATATATGACTATCCCGAAATGAAGAAGTTCAGCGGCGATTCACTTTATAATCCTTATAACACACCCGCCAAAAACTGGTTCAAAGCGAATTTTCATGCCCATTCAAAGGCCTGGGGCGGACTCACAAACGGCAGGCTTTCTGAAGACAGCCTTTTCAGCACTTATAAACTGCTGAACTATGATATTATTGTCATCTCAAATTATTTTAAGATTTCAGAAAGCCGTTTGCAGAAAAACCTATTCATCCCCAATCATGAGCACGGAATTAATGTATGGAAGAGACACTACCTCCCTATTGGCGCCCGTGAAGTTGTTCCCATTGATTATCTGACTTTCCAGACCCTCTCACACAAGCAGGATATTCTTGAGAGGCTGCAGGAAACGGCAGAAGTTATAGTGGTTAATCATCCGGAATTCATGCATGGCTTTCTCCCCGAGGATTTCAGATACCTCACGGGATATCACTACATAGAAGTGCTCAACCATTACAGAAGATCATTTCACCACTGGGATTCAGCTCTCACTGCGGGTTATCCCGCATTCGGACTTGGAAATGATGACAGCCATGATCAGACAAAGGAAGATGAAACTGGAAGATATTTTACTCTGATCAACACAGACAGCCTGAGTGAAACCGCCGTATATTCTGCTCTGAAAAGAGGCTCGGTTGTTGCTGTTGAAGGTTATTGGGGGAGAACTCCCAACGGACTCAAAACCCTTGAAGTTATTAATGACTCGGTGAGGATTCAGCTTGATAATCCTGCCGATTCCATATTTGTAATTTCGGATGGGGGTAAAATAATTTCACAGACTACAGCTTCTGCAGTATATACAACCCTGTTCCCTGAAAGTGCATCTTACATCAGGTTTTATTTCAGGAATGACTCCACAAAGTTTTATACAAATCCCGTGATCCGTACTGAATCGGGGAAACTGCCACGTTATAAATCCGAAATTAACATTCCGCTTACAGTGCTGTATAAAGCTGCAGTTTTTGCCGGGTTACTGCTTTCAGCAGCAGTCTCACTGCTGATTATGGGAGTTAAAACCGAAAAGCTCAGGAAAGTGCTGAAAAGAGCCGGCTGATTTCTGCAGTTCTGTGCTTGTTTCCGAGTACGATCACCAGATCACCGGCCTGAAGAACCGATTTACCGGAAGGCACGACGTAGTTATCCCCTCTCTGAATCAGCACCACAAGTGATCCTTCAGGCAGTTCCAGATCCATCAGCGATTTACCCGCGCTGATTGAATTATCCGCAACAAAAAAATCAAACAAGCCGTTATTCAGTCCCGGTGAATCGTCCATTTCAAGGGGTGATTTGATCTGAGAAGCCGATTTCTCATCAAGTTTTAATAATCTTGCCACAGCAGGGAGCGACCACCCCTGAAGCAAAGCTGACATGAAAACTATAAAGAAAACCAGGTTGAAAATTGATTCCGAAAGCGGAATGCCGTAAGTGAAAGGAATTGTTGCAAGCACAATCGGAACAGCTCCTTTCAGCCCGCCCCATGATATAAAAAGCTGCTCTCTCAGATTAAATTTTGAACCCAGCAGTGAAAGCACCACACCAAGCGGCCGCCCGATGAACATCAGAACAAGGGATATAATCACTCCGGGAACAATAACACCGAGGAGTTTTGAGGGGAACACCAGAAGCCCGAGCGTCAGAAAGAGTGTAATCTGGCTGAGCCATGCAAGCCCGTCAAGAAACCGCATCGTACTTTTTTTATGAACAAAAGCGTAGTTGCCTGCCACAAGTCCGGCAATATAGACGGCAAGGAACCCACTCCCTCCCAATGTGTTCGTAAGACTGAATGTCAGAAAAATAATTGTCAGAGTCAGCACCGGATAAAATCCGCTGTTACCAAAGTTGAATTTATTCATTCCGTAAATCAGAAGGTGCCCCGAAAGAAAACCTGCAACGGCCCCTATACCCATCTGCATCACAAAGAGCAGCAAAATATCTCCCGCCCCTGTATCGGGAACCGCAATGAAAGCAATTATCCCCATCGTCAGAAAAATTGCCATGGGGTCATTGCTCCCGCTTTCAAGCTCAATAAGTGAACCGCTCTCCCCCTTTATCTTCAGATGTTTTGCCCTCAGCACCGAAAAAACCGCGGCAGAATCTGTGGAAGAGACAATGGCACCAAGCAGGAATGATTCCATGAATGAAAAACCGAGATAATAATGAACGAACAGACCTACTGCCAAAGCCGTGATAAGAACGCCTGCAGTTGCAAGCAGAGATGCCGGGAGAATTACCTTTTTGACCGATTTCCAGTTGGTGTCTATACCGCCCGAAAAGAGGATTATTGCAAGACACACATAGCTGATGAGTTTTGTAAGGGGATAATTGTCAAAATCAATACCCACCGGCCCCTCAGAGCCTGCTGCCATGCCAATCAGAATGAAGAGCACGAGGAAAGGAACCCCCAGATTATTTGAGAGTCTTGCAATTATGATTGAGACAAGCACCAGAGCTGATAAAATGAATATCAGGTGGTCAAAATTTATATTTTCCATTACGTATATAATCATAAAATAGGGTTACCGAAAAAACAAGAGAAGTAAAGACTGCATCAAAAAAACGGGTTACCAAATTTAGTAATAAAAAATCAAGAATA
>JABWCA010000208.1 GCA_013359345.1 Ignavibacteriaceae bacterium | reverse complement strand
CCGAAGTATATTTTACCAATGATCGGCGGACTGGGAGTGGGTATCATCGGCCTTTTTTTCCCGGATATCTATGGTTACAGCTACTCACTCATAGACAGATCACTCTATAACACCGAAGCTCTCTGGGTGCTTGTCATGATGATTTTCCTTAAACCCGTTGCAACCGCTCTCACCATAGGCAGCGGAGGCAACGGCGGAACATTTGCTCCGAGCCTTTTCACCGGGGCAATGCTCGGAGGTGCATTTGGTCAGCTTATCAATATCATTTTTCCTTCACTCCAGGTATCTCCCGGGGCGTATGCGCTTGTGGGGATGGCCGGAGTTGTGGCAGGCACCACAAATGCCTCATTGACAGCGCTTATAATGGTATTTGAGATCACTAATAATTATAAGATTATACTTCCGCTGATGCTTACCATTATAATTGCCAATGTAATTTCAAGAACTTACATAAAAGGTTCGCTTTACACCCTTAAATTTGATAAGGAAGGCAAAGGTATCGATATCTACGGCAGGAAGACCTCATTACTTAAAATTATGCCCGTAAGAGGCATGATTGAGCCCGGAGATGTGCTTATTAATCTTCATGACCAGTACGATACAATTGTTGAGAAGCTTAAGCAGGCAAGATTTGAGACCGTGCTTGTTAAAAATGAATATGGTCAGATCTGCGGAAAGATATCATTTGAGGATATACGAAGCACGCTGCTTGATAAAGACACCGCTGCAATTAAAGAGTTCCTCATAGCCAGCGATTTTTATACGAAAGAAGTGATAAGAATATTTGACATTGCTGATTGTGAAGAGGCGCTGAGAAAAATGGAAAATTATTATCTTGATTATCTGCCAGTGTATTCTGCAGAAGGCCGTGAATATATCGGAATAATCACGAGAAATAAAATACTCCGGAACTATCAGAATGAGCTTTACCTGAGAGAGAATTCGTCAGATCTGTCAATCGGATAAGAATCCTGAATAATAACCCCCATATTAATAAATAATCAAAATAATTCCTATAATGTATATTATGTAAACTAAGGTGTAAAGGTTTTATTCTGAGCTTTTTTGTTATATCTTTATTTAACAACGATTTATCCCCCGTCTGTGATCTGTTCTGATTATTTTATTACCCGATTCACCCTCTTACTCATATATCTTTAAGGAGTTTTTAATACCGTCTTAAAGATACTTGCTCCGTAATAAATATTTCGATTAATTATTCATTTTATGTGAACAATAAAAAGGCGGATTCTCCTTAGAATCCGCCTTATCTCACAATCCATTATTTCTTTTCAGGCAGTAATTCAAACACAATAAAATTATCTGTGTTTATATACTTTCTCATTACATCCGAAAGTTTCGTTTCTGTTGCAGAGTTAATAACCTCATTAAACTTATTTATGTTACTGAGGCTCTCATCATCCATCAGATAACCAAGATATATTCTTGTTAGCTGACCGTTGTCTTTCAGCGCAGTTTCCCTTGATTTAAGGTTAATTTCCTTGACCTTGGCTGCCAGAACACTGTCAATACCTGAATCTTTCAGTTTATTAAGTTCAGCCTTTATTAAGTTTACATAATATTCGATTTTATCAGGGTCAGTCCCGAAGCTGATATTAAAATAAAATCTGGTATCGGGGTACTTTTGAGTGCTTACTGAAACCGACGGGCTGTAAGCCCCGCCTTCACCTTCACGGATCAGTTCACGGAAATGAATATCAAGTGCCTGTCCCAGCGCATTCAGATAATATTCCTCGTCTACCGAGTATTTAAATGTTCCGGGAATAAATATACTGAGGCTTGCCTGTTCCTCAAGTCCTTTCACAACTGTTTTCTTTATCTCCCCTTCCGGAGATCTGATGCCAAGGTTCCTGAAATTTTCTTTAGTATTGGTTGAAGCAAGTGAGCCTAAATATTTATCAGCAAAGAGCTTAAGAGAATCTTCACTGAAGCTGCCAACAAGAAGAAAATTGAAATCGGATACATCGCTGAATCTTTCTCTGAAGAATGAATAACATTCATCAGCTTTAATCGCCGGAATGTCTTTAACTGTAAGCGGATATGAGTACGGGCTGTACCCTGACATCACAACAGTAATAGTATCTGAAAATATCTGACCCGGATCAACGCCCCTGTTTTCCAGATTAGATTTTAACTTTGTCATAAAAGAAGAAAAAGCATCTTTATCATTGCGGGGTGAGGTGAAATACAGGTGTATCAGCTGAAACAGTTTACCGAGGTCATTAACGGAGCTGCTCCCATAGAAGCCTTCATAATATGAATTGATCCATGGTGATACCGATACAATTGAGCCGGCCAGTTTTTTTGTTAACTGAATCTCCGTGAAATCACCAAGCCCTGACCTGTTTATAACAGATGAAGCCACCTGAGCCGATTTATAGACTGAAGAATCAGCCAGGGAGAGGCCCCCTTTACTGAAAGCATAAAACACCACTTCATCATTCTTAAAATCAGTTTTCCTGTAATATACTGCCGCACCGTTGTTCAGTGTCAGTTTCTTTAATTCAGTTCCGGCTATTGATTCGTCAGATTTTATACCTTTTCCCGCAGGATTTCCCGGAACAAGAGGTTTATCGTTATTTTCTTCAGTATATTCAGCAATCTCCGCCTTGCCTGATTTCCTGAATACATCTCTGACCATCTGCGGTGTTATATCAGAAATTCCGGCTTTATCAGGATAAGAAACCAGAACAACCATATTAGAATCGATGAAATACCGCGCTGAGAGTTTATTGATATCATCAAGTGTTATCATCGGCAGTATCTGATTGAACACACCATACTCTGTATCAGGATCCAGGAATTTATCACCTTTCAGGAAGTAACCGGTGGGTCCGTTCACCCAGTAAGATGACTCAAGTTTTTCCTTTTCGCTGTAATAATTCTGCATGTTTGCAATGTTCTGACGGAGTGCCCTGTCAAACTCGGCTTCAGTGAACCCGAATTTTTTCACCCTCTCAAATTCTTCCAGCAGAGTCTGCAGACCCGTCATTGCTTTGTTATCTTCAGCCGAGAGACCGGCACCGAAAAAATCAAGGTCTTTTGTGTAGTTATAATATCCTGATGCTGCATATTTAAAGGGAGGTTCGGGAAGCTGTGAAAGTTCGTACAGCCTCTGATTTAGCATTGATGTGTAAAATTCATTCAGAATTCTTTTCCTGTAATCCTCAACAGTATTAAAGCGGTTTGCACTGAGTTTTGTGAGGATCTGAATGCTTGTTCCCGTCAGCTCTTTATCTTTTTCAATTGAAATCAGAGTGTCTTTATGGCCTGGTATATTGTAAAATTTTCTTTCGGGGTAAGTGGCCGCCACTGATGACTGAATGACACCAAAGTATTCTTCAATGAGGGCCTGTGCCTGGTTCGCAGGAATATCACCCACAACCACAACTGCCATGAGTTCAGGACGGTACCAGGTTTTATAAAAATCTGTAAGCCTTTCATGCTTAAAAGTTTCCAGCGATTCTTTTGTCCCGATGGGGAGGCGTTCTGCATACCTTGATTTATGAAAGATAACAGGTATCTGTTTATCATTTATTCTGGCTTCTGCTCCGCGTCCCAGACGCCACTCCTCAATAACCACTCCCCTTTCCTTATCAATCTCGGCCGGATCAAAGGTAACATTATGTGCCCAGTCTGAGAGAATAAGAAAACCTTTTTTCAGTATTTCCAGGCTGTCTGCAGGAAGCTGCAGCATATAGACAGTCTCGTCAAACGAAGTGTATGCATTTATATCCGGACCAAATTCCATTCCTATCGATTCAAGAAAATCAACCACGCTGTTACCGGGAAAGTTTTTAGTCCCGTTAAAGCACATATGCTCCACAAAATGCGCAAGCCCCTTCTGGTCATTTTCCTCAAGAATGGAACCGGCATTAACCACCAGTCTTAACTCCACCCTGTTTTCAGGTTTTTTGTTATTCTTGATAAAGTAGGTTATTCCGTTGGAAAGTGTGCCCACCTTAAAATCTTTATTGAGGGGCAGTTCGTCATTAAGATTCTGCGCAATGGTTGTCGCAGAAAAACTGAAAAGGCATAATAGTATCGAGATTCGGAGAAAAAACTTCACTGAAATTCCTTTTTGATTGTTAGTTGCTTAATCTTGAAAGCTGAAGGTATATGAGGAATATTACAATTAGCAGAATTATGGTAATATAGGGATTTAATCGTTTACGGGCTTTGGTTTCCTTTATTACGGACCTGAATCCCAGTCTTTTTTTCATTTTTTCTTCAGGATCTTTAGCCGGATCGTAAAATCTGGGTATATAATCAAAGCTTTTTGGTTTTCTTCTTTTGGCAAACATGATTACCTCACGTTATAATTTTAAGTTTCTTATCTGAGACCTTAAACATGATTTTACTCACCATTACTTCGTTGCATTCGCCGTCAATCTGATAAAAAACCGGTTCCGAAAAGAGCAGTTCTCCCCTTTTTGATTTAAGCACCCTTACCTCAGGGAGTTTAATGTGAGATCCGGTAAGGGCTTTGGGCAGTGATGTCAGAATTTTCGAAACAGGTATATCCTGTATGTGGCACACTTCAAGCTCTCCGTCATTATTTATCGCACCCGGAGTGAGAAGGAAGCCACCGCCTGAGTATTTCCCGTTACCTATTGCGAGCAGGAGCGTTCTGCCATTAATGCTGTCGTTATCATAGTTGCTGATCAGGTTAAATGCCTCATAATGACGCAGCGAGCGGAATACCGAAAGAAGATAACCGGCAAGACCCGGCAAAATTCTGCTCTTGTTATTAAGGTTTGCGACAAAAGCATCAAACCCGCACCCGAAAGAATTAATGAAACAGTATTTCCTGTTCAGTCCTGTCTCATTTATAATCTCAATCTCGCCCAGGTCAATCTCTTTTGTTTTACCGGCCGCAACTGCTTTTACTGCTGCCTCAGGATTTTTAGGGATTCCGTTATTCTTTACGGCATCATTTCCCGATCCAGCCGGAATTATACCGAACGTGAAATTCACTTCAGGATAAACGGCATTCAGAATGGTATTGGCAGTGCCATCTCCACCCACCGAAATTAATGCGGTGTTCTCATTGTTATGATTCCTTACAAGCTCCGTAAGTTCCTCTTTTGAAGCCGGAGAATGAACTTCATAGTTTAATCCCAGTGAATCAAGCGAGGGTCGTATCTTCTCAAAGATTCTCACCGATTTGCCTGCAGCGGCTTTAGAATTAACTATGAATCTGTACTCCATTGTCAGTTTCCCTGATTGGCTGGTGTAAGCATGGCATCAATGTAAAGATTGAGATCAAAATTCTGAAGATCTTCTATCCCTTCACCCATGCCGATATATGTTACGGGAATCTTAAGTTTTGAACAGATCTGGAAAATCACTCCGCCTTTGGCAGTGCCGTCAAGTTTGGTGATGATAAGTCCGGTAAGCTCAGTTGCTTTAGAGAATTCCTCAGCCTGCACGATCGCATTCTGCCCTGTGTTTCCGTCAACCACAAGAAAGACTTCGTTCGGGGCATAATCAAGCTTCTTTTTAACCACTGTCCTGATTTTTTTAAGCTCATCCATCAGGTTGGTCTTTGTATGGAGGCGACCGGCTGTATCAATCATAACAACATCAACATTACGCTTTATTGCGGCATCAACAGTTTCATAAGCAACAGCAGAGGGATCACCCGTGCCTTTAATCTGAATAATATCAACGCCGGCTCTCTTTGCCCACACTTCAAGCTGGTCATTTGCAGCGGCTCTGAACGTATCAGCAGCGCCTATGAGCACACTAAGTCCCGATTGCCTGAAATTATGTGCCAGTTTCCCGATTGTGGTTGTTTTTCCTGCACCATTAACTCCGACAATAAGAATCACATAAGGTTTGTGAGATGAGATATCGGGATCATATTCTTTGGATGATGATCTGAGAGTCTCTTTAAGAACCTCTTTAACAGTTTCGATAAGTTTAGAGTTGCTTCGGTCTGAAGAGCTTTTCACCCTTTTTCTTGTTTCTTCAATCACCCTGAAACTGAGATCGGCCCCCATATCGGAAGTTATTAAAACCTCTTCAAGCTCTTCAATTGTGAGATCATCAAGAACTGCCTTGCCTGTCACGGTTTCAGTTATCTTATTAACTATTTTATCGCGGGTCTTTGAAAGCCCGCTCATCAGCTTATCAAACTTAATGTTTTTGAATATTGACATCTTTTAATTTCTTTAATGAAGTATAGGTGTAAATTGAAAATGAGATAATAATGGCTGAAAATGATGAATACAGCAGAATATCGTGAATAAGTTCACCGGGTGTTGCACCGAGCATTATACCCACAAGATAAAATGCAATGATTGTTACAGTTATTTTGCCAACCATATTTGATGGAGTCACATTTTTAATCCTGCCCGAAATATATATTCCTCCGGCAACTATCAGAATATCACGGAGTATTATTGCCCAGAACAGCCACGGATTTAACATTCCGAGCCCGTATAATCTGACTGCAACAATAGCCACTGAAATTTTATCTGCAAGCGGATCGATGATCTTTCCCAGTTCAGATACCTGGTTAAGCTTTCTCGCAAGGTAACCGTCAAGAAAATCTGTGACCGCACCAATAAAGATAAGAATCATCACTATTATTCTGGTCTCGGTTTTGCCGATATCAGGGAGCATAAACCAGAGCGGTACTGCAATAAGCAGCCGCATAAAACTCAGCAGGTTGCTTACCGTAAAGAGATTTTTTGAAAAATTTTCAATCATCTTACTATCGTGAATTTGATTAATTTGGTCTCTTTTTCATTTCCTGAATCATCAAGCATAGCAACTCGTGCAATGTAAATTCCTGATGGCACCGAAGTTTTAAATTCATCTTTCATATCCCACGAGATGCCGCCGTTGCCGTCTGATTCAGTGAGTTTTATCAGTTTTTCACCCTGAAGATTGAGCACCAGAATTTCCGCTCTCCGGGGAAGTCCGGCAAATGTGAGCATATTATTTTTTGATACATTCACGGGATTAGGGGAAACATAAACTTCTTCAAGATTTTCTGAGAAACCTGTAAGCACTATTGATGCTCCTGCTCCGCTTCTTATGGCAACTGCTCCGCTCTGCGTACTTGAAGTGAGGTTCTTAACAGTAAGG
>JABWCA010000207.1 GCA_013359345.1 Ignavibacteriaceae bacterium | reverse complement strand
CGGGGTAGGTATTGCAGGTAAACCATATATAGCGGGAGTCCGTTTTGACGCAGCAACACTTTCTCAGTACACCGGCTATTTTATGAACAGTGTTGATGTTAATATTCGTATTGTTCCTTCAGGAGGACTTAAAGTTAACATTTACAGAGGGGGCACTACAGCAAACCCCGGCCCTGTAGTTTACAGTAAATCTGTACCTCAGGACCAGCTTCTGGCATATTCATGGAATACAATAACGATAGATTCAAACCTGACAGTAAGTAATGCGAATCAGGATCTTTGGGTTGGTGTACAGCTTGGTGCCCAGAACGGAAATGTGGTTTGTCTGACTGTTGACTCCGGTCCTGCCGCTCCTGACGGCAACAGGTATTTTGTAAATAATACATGGACAACTCTCAATTCAATGGGGGTAAACAAAAACTGGAATATCAGACTGAACATCAGTCAGCAGATATTACAGCAGACTGCCAAAGTTCAGATTGTTCATAACTCACCCGACCCGCTCGTTAAAAAAGTGGACGTGTATATCAATAATGTAAAAACACTGAGCAATTTTGAGTACAAGAAAGCTTTGCCATTTATAAATTTCAATTCTAATCAACTCTATTATATTATGTTAACACTTCCCGGGCAGCCGGTTTCAAATCCGCTTGTAGTATTCACGACAAGTTTTATAGCCAATAAAAATTATATTGCAGCAGTGCAGGGAGATGTACAGTCAGGTTTCAGATTAACTCTCAGACCCGATGCTCTTGTTTTCGGAGACCCTCAGGTATCAAAAATTCAGGTGTTTCACGGCTCCCCTGATGCTCCACCTGTTGATATCAGGGAGAGAACTGCAGGGCTCCTTTTCAGTAACGTTGCCTTCGGGGAATATACTGAGTATAAATCACTTTTTCCCAACAGTTATGTAATTGATCTTGCCCTTCCGGGATCAACAGTTCCGGTTGCCTCATTCAATGTAGATTTAAGATATGGTGCGGGAGTGGTTGCCTCTGTGTTTGCAACCGGATATCTTAATCCTCCTGCACAAAACTATCCTCCGCTAAGATTGTTCGGAGTGCTTACAAACGGGAATGTTATTGATTTCCCCAGAATAGATACAGTTTTGGCTCCCGCAAAAGTACAGATCGTTCATAATTCTCCCGATCCTCTTGTGAAAAAGGTTGACGTTTATGTAAACGGTCAGAAATCACTTTCAAATTTCAGCTATAAAAATGCGCTTCCCTTTCTTGATTTGCGGCCGTACGAAAATTATGATTTTGCACTCACATTGCCGGGACAGCCTCTGAGCAGCGCTCTGGTTACCTTTTCGACAAGCTTTCTTCCCGGAACAAATTATATTGCGGCTATCCAGGGTGACACACAATCAGGCTTCTTTCTTCTTCAGAGAGAAAATGCCGAGACCTCAGGGAATTCACAGACCGCAAGAATTCAGGTGCTTCACGGTTCTCCCGATGCTCCTCCGGTTGATATAAGGGAAAGAAATGCAGGGCTTCTTTTCAGCAGCCTTGAGTATGGCAGTTTCACGGATTACATTTCGCTTTCACCAAACAGCTATATAATTGATGTTGCTCTTCCGGGCACCACAACCCCTGTTGCGTCGTTTAATGTTGATTTAAGATACGGAGCAGGCTTGGTTGCATCAGTGTTTGCAACGGGATACCTTAATCCTCAGGCACAGAACTACCCTCCTTTCAGACTTTTTGGTGTGCTTGCAACCGGCAACGTAATAGAATTCCCCAGAATTGATACTGTTCCGCCGGCCGGAAATGCCAGAATCCAGATAATTCATAATTCACCCGAACCCGCGGCTGCCAATGTTGATGTGTACATTAACGGATCATTAACTCTGCCGGGGTTCAGGTACAAACAGGCAACATCTTTTCTGGATTTTGTTCCGAACAGGAACTATAACATCACCCTGGTACCTGCAGGTCAGCCATTTTCTCAGGGAATAGTTACTTTTACTGTAAATCCGCAGGCAAATAAAAAATATACAGCAGCAGTGCAGGGTGATCTGGACAGTGGTGTGGTGCTTACCATAAAACCGGATGTCTTGCTGAGCGGTGATCCGCTGCTCACCACAATTCAGGTTTTTCACGGCTCTGTAGATGCCCCGGCTGTGGATATAAGAGAAAGAAGCGCCGGTGTGCTTTTCGGCAATCTTTCATTCAGATCATATACAGATTACATTGCAATTCCGCCTTCACCATATGTTATTGATATAACATTACCCGGTTCACCGGTACCTGTTGCTTCATTTGCGGTTGATCTGACTAATGCCGCCGGAGCTGTTGCCACAGTGCTTGCAACAGGATATCTGAGCCCCGCAACACCAGCATTTCCTCCGTTTAAGCTCATTGGCGTTTTGACTGACGGTTCAGTTATAGAATTCCCGAAAATAGATTCTGTTCCGCCTCCGCCATCCGGCAATTTTACGGCATCAATTATGGATTCTGTATTTTATTTCAACCCGGGTAATATCGATTTCTATATTCCGGTAAAGATGAAGAACACTCCTGCTCAGGGGTATATCTCATATCAGTTTGATGTTCTTTATGACACTTCATACTTCAGAGCATTAGGTATTTCACAAAACGGCACACTTACCGGCACCAACGGGTGGACTGCCCTCGCAAATGTTCTCACCCCCGGAGTGATCAGGATAGGAGCATTCGGCGCTTCAAATATCGCTGCTGACGGCGATCTGATTCATCTCAGGTTCCTGCTCACCGGAAGAGAAGGATCATCTCAGCTCAGACTCCGTAATTTCGTCGTAAATTCAGGCAATCCTTCTGTACAGACCATTAACGGAAATATAACCCTGATTGCAAGAGTTTGCGGTGATGCAAACGTTGACGGGGCAGTTTTTGCCGAAGATGCATCGCTCACCCTGCAGCACTCAATAGGCACAATCACACTTACTCCTCAGGGCATTGTGAATGCCGATGTTGATGAGACGGGTTCAATCACTTCATTTGATGCAGCTCTGATCCTCAGAAATGTGCTTGGACTGCCGCAGCCCGTTAACACCTGCTTTGGCAGCGCGCTCGCAAAATCACCGGTTACTGCAGCTGTTATAGAGGCATCATCTTTCAGGATGTCAAATAATAACGGTCTTATATCACTTTCCAATGTCGCAGGTTCCGAAAAAGTATATGCCATGGAGTTTGATATCACCGCTGAGGCAGGCAGAATCTCCGCCGCCGATCTGAGGTATTCAGGTCAGAGTGTAATGGGTTACACAAACAAAATTTCGGATAACACCGTGAGGGTTGCCATTATAGCGGCTGAAGGATTTAATACAGGAGATTTCACCCTTGAGGTGCTTAATCCCTCAGGAAATTCAACTGTTACTGTGAGCAACTTAAAGATTAACGGTAACTCTTCAGCAGGATTCAAAATGAATTCATCATCTGTTGCCGGACCCGCTGATTATGATCTTGCCGGAGCATATCCTAATCCGTTTAACCCTTCAACAAACATTCAGTTTTCTGTGCCTGTATCAGGAATGGTCACTCTTGAAGTGTATGACATTCTCGGAAGCAAGGTGAGAACACTCATATCGGATGTTCTTGAAGCGGGAACAAGAACTGTGGCATTTGATGCAAGAGATGATTTTGGAAAAGGCCTTGCAAGCGGTAATTACATTGTGCTTATGCGCGCAGGCAGCTTCACAAAGTCAATAAAAATTAACCTGCTGAAGTAATTTCTCGCCCGTTAAAGCGATCCTGATTTCAGCAGTGATAAGGCTGTCCCGTAAAAAGGGCAGCCTTTTTTATTTCATGACACCCGGCAGCCATAATGCAAGCTGCGGGAAGAAATACATGAGCATCAGGCAGATGAGGATTATGCTTATGTACGGGATGACACCCTTGTATATGTGCGTTGTTTTAATCTCCGGAGGAGTCACTCCCTTCAGATAAAACAAAGCAAACCCGAACGGGGGAGTCATAAAGGATGTCTGCAGATTCATGGCAATCAGGATGCCAATCCAGAGGAGATCCATCTGATAGTGGTTCTGAAACACCGGCGCAACTATAGGAACAATAATAAAGATGATCTCAATAAAATCAATAAGAAACCCGGCAAGAAAGATTATAAGCATCACAATCAGCAAAAATAATTCCGGCCCGATCTCTGCAGCAATAATCATTTCGGTAATAACGCGGTCGCCGTGAAGCCCTCTGAAAACAAGGCTGAATGCTGTTGCCCCGACAAGGATCATAAAAGCCATACTGGTTATGACGGCAGTCTTTTTAGAGACATGCATCAGAGTTTCCTTTGAAAACTTCTTCCTGATTATTGCGAGCACTGTTGCACCCATTGCCCCAACCGCAGCGGCTTCTGTAGGCGAGGCTATCCCCATAAACATTGACCCAAGCACCAGCAGCACAAGAACTGAGGGGAGCAGAAAAGCCGTTACAATCTTTCTGAGTTTGTTTTTCTGAAATTTCTGTATCTCTTCTTCGGGGAAAGCCGGAAAAGCATTTGGCCTGATTTTATTCAGAACAACAATCCAGCCGATATATAACAGTACAAGCATCATTCCCGGAATTACAGCTCCCAGGAAGAGATCACCTATGGATATATTTAGTGTACTGCCGAGCAGGATAAGTATAATGGAAGGGGGAATTATCTGCCCGAGCGTGCCCGAGGCTGCAACCACACCGCAGCTATCAGTGGGTGAGCATCCTCTTTTCAGCATCACCGGTATGCTCAGAACACCCAGGGTAACTATTGTAGCGCCCACAATTCCCGTTGATGCACCGAGCAGCGCTCCTACAACCAGCACCGAGATGGCAAGTCCGCCCCGCATACGTCCGAAAAGGAGAGCCATTGTTTCAAGCAGTTCCTCTGCAATTCCGGATCGCTCAAACATAACTCCCATAAAAATGAACATGGGAGCAGAAACCAGAACATAATTTGACATTATTCCCCACACCCTGAGCGGGAGCAGTTCAAAAAAATCAAATCCGAATAATATCCCGCCAAACAGAACGGAAACTCCTCCGAGTGTAAATGCAACCGGATAACCTGCCAGAAGGGAAAGAGCGATAACAGCAAAAAAGATAAAGGGTATCAGTTCCTGAAGCATTATTCACCTCCGTTCTCTTTCAGCCAGATGAATGAGCCGGTGAACTGAGCCAGGCCTTCAAGAATCAGGACAATCATTGAGAGGGGGATGACCCCCTTCAGGATATACCGGGCGGGTAAACCTGCGGCTTCGGGTGATCTTTCGCCCACACTCACAGATGCCATTAAAAAATCATACGAATAATAGATCATCACCCAGGCAAACGGTATAAGCAGAAGAGCGGAGCCCCACAGATTCAGCTTATGTCTGGTGCGCTCGCTGTATCTCTGATAAAAAACGTCAATCCTGACATGTTCACCGTTTCTGAGCGTGTAACCGGCTGCAAGAAGAAAGATAACTGCAAAGAGATGCCATTCCAGTTCCTGAAGCGCCACAAAGGAGATGCTCAGCAGATATCTGGTGAAAACATCTATACAGATCACCAGAACGAGCAGAAAACTCAGCCATGCGGCTGTTTTTCCTGCATACTCCTGCAGTGCATCATTAAATCTGAGGTACTTTTTAGCTGTATCCATATCAGTAATCAAATGCGTTTATATAATGAGTGATATCAAATTTTCCTTGCCCGGCTGGTCTGGCAATAATTAGATCAAAACGGCATTCATGTTCGTCTATACCCGAATAAAAGTAATATCCGTTTGCCGCATTTTTAAGCTTCCTGATTTTGCTTTTGTTAACCGAAAAATCGGGATCAAAATCAGGATTATTCCGTGTTTTAACCTCACAGAATACAAGTATCCCGTTATCAAGGGCAATAATATCAATTTCAGCCCCTTTATGAAAATAATTGGTTGTAAGGATTTCAAAACCCTTTGATTTCAGATATTCGGCAGCGGCTTCCTCACCCGCTTTGCCAAGGTCCTTTGTGTTTGCCATAATTTTTCCGGATAAGATGGCGGCAAAATAATAAAAAATGATGAAACTAGTGAAATGAATGAATGAATGTATGTATGGATGTATGAATGTAGGGATGTATGAATGTAGGGATGTATGAATGTAGGGATGTATGAATGTAGGGATGTATGAATGTATGAATGTATGGATTGTCGCAGATCCCTTTTGGAAATGATTGACAAACAACATTGAACCTTGAACCTTGAACTGTTTTAAGGTTGTATGTGCAGTATGAATGGGCGTCATAACGGAGCGGTGCCCTGCACGTGTATTTTATTGCAACCCGCAAAATGGTTTAGCAGGCAGGGGGCGGAGGCACAGTGGGGGGGTGTAAGCAGTGCAGCCGGGGGTTTACAGTCTGGGAAGCCTTCCCCCGACTGAGAGAAGACCAAATTGAATATGCCAAAACCGGAATTTTCAATTAAAAGGAGCACAAGGTGGATAGCAGCCAGATTATGTATCAGGCGGAAAATACTTATATTTAACTGAAGATTAATAACTTTTTCACAAAGAGTGATGCTTAAAAAACGACTTCCCTCAAAGACATCCAATTATGCTGATCTGATAGAGAGCGGTATGTACTATGTTGACAAGACAGCATTTATACAGAGGCTTGAATCTATCAGTGATAAGTATCTCTTTTTTCTCAGACCAAGAAGGTTCGGGAAGTCACTGACCATCTCAATGCTTGAACATTATTATGGTGTGCAGTACAAAGAGAAATTTGATGCGTTGTTTGGTGAGTATCTGATAGGGAGCTCCGGTAAAGGGAATAAGTACAGGAACAGTTACTATATCTTTCGTCTTGATTTCAGTGGAATAAACACGGCAGTTACCGGTGAAATTCAGGAAAAATTCGATTTTGAAGTTAAAAGAGCAATTCTGAGTTTTAATACTGATTACGGAGTCTTCACAGATCATGAGATGGATATCATTAGTTCTTTAAGCGGCAGTCCGGAGATTCTCAAGATCTTTATCGAATATTTCAGGAAAAATGTACCCGGAGCAAATATCTATCTTCTGATAGATGAGTATGACCATTTCACCAATGAACTCTTCTCATTCAATACAGAGCATTTTAAGGAAATTGTCACCGGAAACGGTTGGGTGAGAAAATTTTACGAAGTAATAAAAATGTTCATGGGGCAGGGAGTGATT
>JABWCA010000206.1 GCA_013359345.1 Ignavibacteriaceae bacterium | reverse complement strand
CCTTTTGCCATCTGCGATGCTTTTTTTCGGCTCTGAAGCCGCCCTGCACCGTGACATGAGCTCCCGAAAGTTTCCTGCATAGCCCGTTCAGTGCCGACACATACATAGGAGTAGCGGCCCATATCGCCGGGAATCAGTACCGGCTGCCCTGATTTTCTGTATTTTTCGGGGATAAGGCTGCTGCCGGGCGCAAAAGCTCTGGTTGCCCCTTTCCTGTGAACGCAGACTTTTTTGTTTTTCCCCTCAATTATGTGATCTTCCATTTTTGCGATATTATGGCAGACATCATATACCAGCCTGAAATCAAGATCGCTTTCACCCAGAGCAAGCACATCCATAAAAGCTTTTTTCGCCATTGCCATTATCACCTGCCTGTTGTTCCATGCAAAGTTTGCTGCCGAACTCATTGAGCTGAAATAATCCTGCCCTTCAGGTGAATCAATAGGTGCACATGCAAGCTGACGGTCGGGGAGTGTGATGCCATACTTTTCTCCTGCCTTCAGATGCACTTTTATGAAATCCTCGCAAATCTGATACCCGAATCCTCTTGAACCTGTGTGAATCAGAACTGTTACCTGCCCCTTGAACAGCCCAAGTTCTGAAGCAAGAAATTCATCATAAACTTCCTGAACAACCCCCACTTCAAGAAAGTGATTGCCTGAACCGAGGGAGCCAACCTGAGAGAGGCCTCTCTCAAAGGCTTTTTCAGAAATTGCCTCAGTTGATGCTGAACGTAAAAATCCCTGCTCCTCTGTAAAATCGACATCCTCAGGCCGGCCGTAACCCATTTCAACTGCCCATGCCGATCCCTGAAGAAGCAGTCTTTTGATCTGGTTTTTCTCCAGTTTCCTGATCGCCCCGCTCCCGCCGACCCCTGTGGGCACAAGATCAAAGAGCTTGTTAACCAGCTCAGGTATTTTATGTTTTATCGCAGAGTACTCAAGTCCGGTTGATGCAAGCCTCACTCCGCAGTTAATATCGTAGCCAACTCCGCCGGGTGAAACAACTCCGTGTTTGCAGTCGGTAGCGCACACTCCGCCTATCGGGAATCCGTATCCCCAGTGAATATCAGGCATAGCAATACTGTAGCGCTGAATTCCCGGCAGATGCGCAACATTCATAACCTGTTTTAGTGATTCAACATCCCAGGCGCCTGATTTAATCATGTGCTCCGAAAAATAAACTCTTCCGGGAACTCTCATTTTTCCCGTTTTGGGAATTTCAAACAGGTAGTCACTTATTTTAGTAAGTTCAATTCCGTCAAGTTTCATATCATCACCAGTCAGATATCATAAACAATTTTAGTTTTGTAAGATCCGTTTTCAAAACTGATATAAACCCCGTGATGGGTTACTGATTTGACTTCATGCTTAAGACTGAAATTCTCCGGATTTTCCTGAAATTTAAGTGAGCATGAGAGTCTGTGGTTCTCAACCGAGATGCCCGTAAGATCACCGCAGTAAAGTTTTTTAACATTAATAACAAAATTCATTTCGTTAAGAAAGTTTATTATAAGTTCTTCATCAGTATCTTCACTGAGCGTTATCTTGAGTTCATCATGAAAACCGGTGTCATCAATTGCACCGGTTCCGTAGAGCACCTCCCGCAGTGCGTCATAATTCAGCCTGAAAAGATCAGCTAAAGTTTCTGCTTCAGATTCTACGGCAACATCGGCCGTGTGGTCAGTAAATCTGTAATAATTATTTTCTTTTTGAGTCATGGAATTAATTAAATTTGATTACGAAAAACATAAATTTAAACATACGGAGATTGTTTGGTAAATATGTACAGTTCTTCAGTTCCGGACCACAGAAAAGGTGTCATAGCGGTTATTGTTGCCGCTTTATTATGGAGCACGGGTGGTCTGTTTATCAAACTTATCTCACTTAATTCATTTCAGCTCTCCTTTTTCAGATCTGTATTTGCAGCAGTTATAATATTTGCAATTCTGAGAGGCAAAGCTGTAAAAACCAACGGACTTGCTCTTCTTAATTCTCTCTTTTATGCCGGGGTACTTATCATTTTTGTGCTCGCCACAAAAACGACCACAGCCGCCAATGCAATATTCCTGCAGTACACCGCCCCCATTTTTGTTCTTTTCCTTGAACCGGTGTTCCTCAAAACCAGATTTGAAAAAATCAATATCGTGACAATAGTCATCTGTGTTCTGGGCATGGCACTCTTTTTTATGGGTGATCTCCAGCCCGGTGATATGTACGGTAACTTTTACGCCCTGATGAGCGGAGTCTGTCTTGCCTTCTTCTTTGTCGGGGTCAGGAAAAACAAACCTGAACTGAAATTCTCATCCATATTCTACGGAAATATTCTGATTGCCGTATTATGCGCCCCCTCTCTTATCGGGATGAATCCTCTGGGACTTGGTGATCTTTCAATGGTCGCCTATCTCGGACTGATCCAGATAGGGCTTGCATATATAATATTCACTTACGGAATTGCAAAAATCCCCGCAATTGAGGCATCCCTTCTTGCTATGATTGAGCCTGTGCTTAATCCCATATGGGTTTTCCTTGGCTATGGTGAGCAGCCCACCATCTACTCTATAGCCGGAGGCCTTATAATTGTAATCACAATTGTGATAAGAACAGTCATTGCCGAGAAAAAGAATACGGGACTTATAAAGGACGAAATTCCTCTGGGAAGCTGATCCCGGAAAATAACCCGGCTGAGATATTTGCTGTGAATGCAGCAGAAACAGGCCCGCGCACTTTTCAGGGTGTTTTGTATCCCCATCATAATAGACTGTGCTCAATACTCCTCCCGGTTTGCTGAGGTTTTAAGAAAGCACCCTTTAAAAGCAAAAAACCCGCTCGGGCGGGCTTGCTCTTACACTCTCACTTTTACATCTTAACTACGGGGCCAGTCTTAAAATCTTCCATTCATTTCCGGAATCGATTTTGTACTGTATTCTGTCATGAAGCCTGTTAGGGCGTCCCTGCCAGAACTCAAAAGAATCGGGGATAAATCTGAATCCGCCCCAGTTTTCAGGGTAGGGAACCTCTTTACCTTCCAGTTCTTCCTTAAGCTGATAAAAGCTTTCCTCAAGAGCCTGCCTGTTTTCCACCGGTCTGCTTTGTTCTGAAACAATAGTGCCGATCTGAGAATCACGTGGTCGTGACTGAAAATATCTTTCAGATTCCTCTTTTGATATCTTCTGAACGCTGCCCGTCATTCTTAACTGGCGCTCAAGATTTGGCCAGTAAAAAACAATTGCCGCATGCGGGTTTTCAAGCAGCTCTTTGCCTTTGGTTGATTCATAATTGGTATAAAAAAGGAAGCCTTCGGGCCCGAAGCTTTTAAGAAGGACCACTCTGGCATTAGGGATACCTTTTTTATCTGCCGTTGCCAGAATCATTGAATTGGGTTCAATTATATTGCTGTTCTGCGCATATTCAAACCACAACCTGAACTGTTCAAACGGATCTTTGCTGACATTATCTTCGGCGAGATGACTGAGATAATAGTTTTTTCTCATCGAAGACAAGTCTTTTCCTGTGCCTGTACTCATAGGGTGACTATTCTGCTTTTATTTGATGGACTAAATGTTTAAAATAGATGTTTGACTTTAAAACTTTTCTAAATTCTAATCTTCAAACATTGGATTCGCGGAAATTGATTCCGCAAAAATATAATTTTATTAAATAAGATCATAACCGGGTAACAATTTTTATGAATAACGGCTCAAAAAACTTTAAGTCTGAAGAAATAGATCAATTTGGCTCTAACAGCTGGTTTGTTGAATATCTTTATGAAGAATACAAAGATAATCCGCAGAATATCCCTGAACAATGGAGACACTATTTTGCAAACGGAGGAGAGATGCCTGTTAATGTTTCTCCCACGGCCGGCGGAGCTGCTCAGCAGCCCGGTGCTTCGGTGCAGAAAGTTTACCCTAAGGTGGCTGTAGGCGAGGGTGATGAACCCAGAGTGATAGCCGGAGGCGCAGCAAAAATAATTGAGAATATGGAAAATTCAATGATGGTGCCCACAGCAACATCAGTCAGAAATATTCCCGTCAAGCTCCTTGAAGAAAACAGAGTCGTTATTAATTCATACCTCGCAAAATTTAAATCAGGCAAAGTTTCATTCACCCATATAATCGGGTGGGCAATTGTTCAGGCAGCCAAAAAGTATCCCGTGATGAATAATGCTTATGCCGAAGTCAACGGGAAACCGACCCTTATTAAAAGGGGCGCAATCAATCTCGGCATCGCTATTGATGTTGAAAAGAAAGACGGCAGCCGTACGCTTATGGTCCCGAATATCAAGGATGCCGGCTCGATGACGTTCGGGCAGTATCTTGATGCTTATGAGAGCCTCGTTAAGAGAAGCAGAACGGGACAGATTGACCCCGCAGAATTTCAGGGAACCACAGTATCGCTCACAAATCCCGGTACAATTGGCACAATTGCATCAGTGCCGAGGCTTATGACGGGCCAGGGAACAATTGTTGCCACCGGAGCAATTCAGTATCCCGCAGAATACCAGGCAATGTCAACTGAAACGATTTCAAAACTCGGGATCAGCAAAATATTAACAATTACAAGCACCTATGATCACAGAATAATTCAGGGTGCAGAGTCAGGAATGTTCCTGAAAGAAGTCCATTCACTGCTTATAGGTGAAGGCGAGTTCTATGAAAATATCTTCAACGATCTTCAGATCCCTATGAAGGCGCTGAAGTGGGAAACCGATATCTCACCTGCATTGGGCGGAGGAAGTCTTGATTATGACGAGATAGCAAAGCAGGGCAGGGTAAGGCAGATGATCAATATGTACCGCGTGCGGGGTCATCTTGTTGCAACCATTGATCCGCTGGGCTCAAAAACCCACTATCACGAAGAGCTTGATCCGGCTTTTTACGGCCTCACAATGTGGGATCTCGACCGTAAATTTGTGACTCATGATTTCGGTGGTATGAGAATTGCCACCCTCAGAGAGATCCTCGCAAAACTGAACCGCACCTACTGTGAGAACATCGGCGTTGAATATATGCATATACAGTCGCCCGAAGAAAAGGCATGGCTGAGTTCAAGAATGGAGCCGGTTGAAAACAAACCCAATTTTGACAGCTACGCCAAAAAGACCATTCTCCACAAACTGATGGAAGCAGAGGAGTTTGAGCACTTCATCCATACAAAGTTTGTGGGGCATAAAAGATTTTCACTTGAGGGGAATGAATCAGTAATCCCCATGCTTGATTATCTCCTCACAATTGCCGCAGATAACGGAGTTAAAGAGATAGTACTCGGTATGGCGCACAGAGGCAGGCTCAACGTACTTACAAATATCATCGGCAAATCTTATGATTCAATACTTTCAGAGTTTGAGGATATTATTGATCCGAACTCATTTGCAGGATCGGGTGATGTTAAATATCACCTTGGCGCCCACGGAAAAGTGAAAACCAGATCAAGAAGAGAAATCGGGGTAACCATTGCTTCAAACCCGAGCCATCTTGAGTGGGTCAATCCCGTTATTGAAGGTATTGTAAGGGCAAAGCAGAACAGAATGGGAGATCTGGAGCGCAGATATGTTATGCCACTTCTGATACACGGTGATGCTGCATTTGCAGGGCAGGGAGTTGTTGCCGAAACAATTAACCTTTCGCAGCTTGTGGGTTATAAAACAGGCGGCACAATTCACCTTATAATTAATAATCAGATCGGGTTCACTACCACTCCTGAAGACGCAAGGTCTTCACAGTACGCAACCGACGTTGCCAAGATGGTTCAGGCACCTATATTTCATGTAAACGGTGATGATCCTGAATCGGTTCTGTGGGTAACCAAACTGGCGTTTGAATATAAACACAAGTTCAAAAAAGATGTTGTGATTGATGTGATGGGATACAGAAGACACGGGCACAACGAAGCCGATGATCCCGGATACACCCAGCCGCTGATGTATGAAAAGATTAAAAAGCAGCCCTCGGTTACAAAAATTTACAAAGAGCGCCTGATTAAGGAAAATATGGTGACTGAGGATGAATTTGTTCAGATGAAGAGTGATTATCTCAAACTTCTGAATGACGCGCTTGATCTCGTGCAAAAGAGGAAGGTCGAATTTAAAATTGACATTCCGCTGGCAGTTTCATCAGAAAAAATAAGATCTGCCAAACCCTCGGCAAAAACCGCAATCACTGAAGAAAATTTCAGAGACCTGCTGATAAAGGGATCACAGCTTCCTGAGGATTTCAATCTTCACCCTAAACTCAGGAAATTTCTTGAGAAGAGGGTTGATTTCGCAAATAATCCTGATGCTGTTGCAGACTGGGCAACCGGTGAATTCCTTGCCTTTGCGTCCTTGCTTAAGGAAGGCGTGCCGATAAGGCTCAGCGGCGAGGATGTGGTGAGAGGAACATTCAGCCACAGGCATCTTGCATTCACAGATGTTAAAAACGGACATGAATATTTCCCTGTGAACCACATGTACCCTGAGCAGGCCAAAATTGAAGCTCTTGATTCACTCCTCTCAGAGGCAGCGGTTCTTGGCTTTGAATATGGCTACAGCACAGCAGATCCGCTGTGTCTTGTGCTCTGGGAAGCACAGTTCGGTGATTTTGCAAACTGCGCACAGGTTATAATAGATAATTTCATTGTGGCTTCAAAAGAAAAGTGGGATACCCCCAATAACCTGGTTCTCCTTCTTCCTCACGGATTTGAGGGTCAGGGTCCTGAACACTCAAGCGCAAGACTTGAAAGATTTCTCATACTTTGCGCACAGGATAATATGGAAGTTGTATATCCTACTGAACCTGCGCAGATATTCCATCTCCTGAGAAGGCAGATGAAAAAGGATGTAAGAAGACCTCTCGTTGTTATGACCCCCAAGAGTCTTCTCAGACTTCCGGAAGCAAAATCATACAAGAATGATTTTATAACAGGAACTTTCAAAGAAATCATTGATGATGCCACAATCACTGATAAAAAATCAGTGAAAAGACTCATTCTTACGAGCGGAAAAGTATATTACGATCTGATTAAATACAGAGCAGAGAATAAGATCACTGATACAGCTATAGTCAGAATTGAACAGCTTTATCCTTATGAAAAAGAGCAGATCCGTGAAGTTACAGGCAGTTACTCAAATGCTGCTCAGGTGGTTTGGGTGCAGGAAGAACCAAAGAATATGGGTGCGTGGAATTTCCTTATGCCAAGATT
>JABWCA010000453.1 GCA_013359345.1 Ignavibacteriaceae bacterium | reverse complement strand
GGCGCTAAAAACTATCAGGTCAGCAAACAGAGGTATGAAGCTGCCGTCAAGGAAAATCTGAGACAGCTTGAAGGATTGACCGACTGGATGGCGGTAAACGATTTCAGAGTGTTCCTCCCCCCGACACCTCTGGGTTCACTTGTAACCGGCATCTCTAATGATATCGGAAGAACAGTTTCAGTTTCGGGCGGTGCGGATGTTGCCTCCTATGACTCATATTTCAATTCGGATCCGCTTTACGCAGTGTTCCGCTTTTTTGATCTTGAGTTTGTATTCACGGTGATTCTCTCCCTTTTTGCCATCCTTTTCGCGTTTGACTCAGTTACAGGAGAGAAAGAGAAAGGGACTCTGCGGCTGAATTTCGCAAATCCGATACCGAGAAGCACATATATTACGGGCAAACTTACCGGATCACTTCTGTCATTTGTACTGCCCCTTCTTCTCCCTATCGGGCTGGGTATCCTTCTGCTACCGCTGCTTGGTGTTTACCTCAACGGAGATGAATTTGCCAGACTTTCACTGATCATACTTACCGGTCTGCTCTATCTCTCGGTGTTTATCATGCTGGCAATATTTGTTTCAACACGCACAACAAAATCATCATCCTCATTCCTCTTTTCAGTGGGAATCTGGATAACTGCAGTGATCATACTCCCGCGAGTGCTCGCCTCGGCATCAGAAATATTTGTAACCGTGCCTCCTCTGGAGGAGATCAATTCAAAGAAGGCGAGGCTCTCAGCACAGCTCTGGGAAGAAGACCGCATAGCAATGAATAATTTCATACCGGCTTCAACATCAAATCCGCAGGATGTTATGGCTGAGTTCGGCAAATTTATGGATCAGCTTGGCGAAAACAGAGAGAAAAAATTAAAGGATCTGAACGACAGACTTTTTGAAGAGAGAATGAATGCTCAGATCAGGAGAGAGAACATTGCTTTTGGTCTGGGTTCAATCTCTCCGGCCACCTCTCTTTCACTTGTCACCGCTGACCTTGCAGGCACCTCTCTTGCTCTTGAAAATTTCAGGGAATCTGTGCTCACATATAAAAAATCTTACAGGGATTTTATGTTTGCCAAAACAGGATCAAAGATGACGGGCGCTTTCCGGTTCAGAATGGTCACGGATGATAATGCGGAAAAGCCAAAGCCGATCAACCCTTCCGAAATGCCTGTATACACCTTCTCCGCACCGTCACTCGGCGGTATTTTGCCGGGTATTATATGGAGAATCGGGCTTCTCGCAGGATTTTGCATCACTCTGTTTGGCGCCTCATGGTACTCGTTCCTGAGATACGACCTCAGATAACCTGAAAATTTAAGACTGAAAGGATTTTTTATGATAAAAGAAATTGCATTACACGAACTGAGAAACATAGTGCAGAGCAGGAAGTTTGCTCTCACCTTTGCTGTGGTTAGCAGCCTCATTATACTTTCGGTTTTACTTGGAATCCGGAATTACCATTCTCAGATGAAAGCGTACAACACAATGGTTCAGCTTAACGAACAGGAGATGAGGGAGAGACGCGACTGGATGTCGATGTCATCAAAGACAATGAGAAAACCGGATGTTATGTCAGTATTCGTAAATGGCGTCAATTATGATCTGGGGAGGTATTCCGTTATTTCGTCATTCCAGCCCGTTAATCTTGTTCACAGCGTTTATACTGATGAGCCATTTTTTGCGGTGTTCAGATTTCTTGACTTTTCATTTATAGTTACTATAGTTCTCAGCCTGTTTATTCTCGTATTCACTTACGATGCTGTAAACGGTGAAGCTGCATCAGGCACGCTGAAACTCATTTTTTCAAATCCCGTACCCAGGGCTTCTTTTCTGCTCGGAAAATTTGCAGGGGTATGGCTGGCAATTATCATCCCTCTGCTTATACCTCTGCTGCTCAGTATTATGCTCCTTGTGATACTCGGAGTTCCGCTCACCGCAGCAGATTATATTTCGGTGCTTGCGCTTTTCGGACTTACGGTACTCCTCTGCACCTTTTTCATGGTACTGGGTATTGCTCTTTCGGCGCTAATTAAACAGCCTTCCGTCTCATTTCTCACAGCCCTTGTCACCTGGGTGATACTTACATTCATTGTGCCGAGAGGGGGAATCATTGC
>JABWCA010000205.1 GCA_013359345.1 Ignavibacteriaceae bacterium | reverse complement strand
CCTCGGACGGAAAAACGCTTGAGTCAGTTTTTGTTCACCGGTATAAAACTTCTGTGACTAAAAATCAGCCAGATCCAGAAATATACAGGGTGTTGCTGGGTAACATCATTCAGAGAGTGGAAGGCAAAAGCAAACTGTATATTTCACCTGATGGCCTGTATAATCAGATTAATCTTTACACACTTATTGATGAGTCAGGCAGATACCTTTTCGACAGGTTTTCAATAAAGCTGTTATCTAATCCGGGTAACCTTATCAGAGCTAAAACCGGTGATTTTTCTGCAGCAGGGTTCAGAAATGCTGTTCTGTTTGGTTATCCGAACTACAAACTGAATCCGGAAATTCAGGCTGAGTTGAGCCGTAATTATCAGTCAAAGACTAAAATTGATTTCGGCAATCTTTCTGATGCTGATAATATGTCGGCTGTTAAAATCACAGATCTGATAGGGACAAAAATAGAAATCGAACAGATCGAAAAGATCCTGACCGGGAATAGTATAAATGTAAGCAAACATCTTCAGAATGATGCGCTTGAGGAAGCAATTAAAGTTGTGGATTCACCGGATATATTACATATAGCCACACACGGTTTTTTCATTAATGATAAGGCTTCAGCAACTCAAAAAGGGGAGATGATAAGGAGCGAAAAACAAAAAAGGAATCCTCTGCTGAAATCAGGACTTCTTCTTGCGGGAGCAACCAGGGGTCTGACGGGGAAGACACCCGAAGAATATTCATTGCTTGATGATGGTATACTGACCGCATTTGAAGCAATGAGCCTCAAGCTTGACAGCACAAAACTTGTTGTCCTCTCAGCGTGCGAAACAGGACTGGGACTCGCAGAAAACAGTGACGGTATTGCAGGTTTGCAGAGAGCATTTCAGGTATCAGGTGCAAGAATTATAATAATGAGTCTCTGGAAAGTAAGTGATGAAGTAACTAAAGAACTCATGACTGCTTTCTATACAAATCTTTTTGAAGCCGAAAGTGTTTCTTCTGCATTCAGATCTGCTCAGGCAGTCATTAAAAACAAATATCAGAACCCGGATTACTGGGGAGCATTCGTACTTATCGCATACTGATTAAAGACGCTCTTCGGCAATAAGCAGTTTTGAATCTCTGAACTCCAGTGTGAATGTTCTAATAAAATCGTCCGCATCTGCATAAGTTTTGAATGAACCCAGAATCACTTTATAAACAGTTCCTTCAGGCTGCATATCCGAAAGTACATAGGGAGTATATCCCTGCTTCTGGAGAAATCTTTTCTCATCATATGCTTCTTTTGCCGAGGTGAAACTCTTGTAAATTACAGTGTATTTTATTGATCCTGACTGAAGTTTATCTGTGCCGGTCTTCCTTGTTTTGAAGATGAACTCAGTCCTTCGGTTTTTAGCCATATTGGCCTCATTATCATTTGCTGCGATGGGGATGGCCTCTCCGAAACCCCTGGTCTGTATTCTTGCCGAATCGATCCCATTTTTGATCAGGAAGTTCTTGACAGTTTTTGCACGTTCCAGAGAAAGGTTGAGATTTTCTTCCTCTGTGCCGATGGAATCGGTGTGACCATGAATCTCCACATCATAAAATGGGAGTTCTTTCAGTTCATCGGTGAGGGAATAAAGGTTTGGCTCTGCTTCTTTTTTAAGTGTTGCCTGACCGAAATCAAAGTAAATATTGAAAAGTGTTATAACCTTCGGGCTTTGATAGAGAACGGCAAAAAGACTATTTTCACTTGTTCTAAATTCAAACATTGACGGGGCATAATATTTCTGAACAGTTACAGATTCCCATTTGTCATTATTATAAAAATAAACTCCGGATCCGTTTGTGAGCCTCTCTGGTCTTTTCACTGGCAGAATGAATGTGTTTTCCCCCTGATTATTCCCGATCCTGTAAATTTGCCCGTCAACAGGAAAATTACTGCTTAATTCAGGGCGTTTTTCAGTACCGAGTACTGCCAGAGGATCTGAATTCATTCCGGATAAAAACAAACTGCCATCGGGACTGCCGATATATGTTTTTCCGTTTATTGTTATCTGCACTGTTTTAAGCTGTGAAAGAATAAACAGTTGTTCTTCAGCCGATATGCCGTTGAAAAATGTAACAGCCTTATCATATTCACCGGCAGCGTAAAGATTCCTGATGATTCTTAAATTAAAGTCATTCTTAAGAACGGCAGGTAAATTATCAGACTGGATTGAAGTAAAAAGATTAACCGCTTCGGTAAACTTGCCGCTTTTTTCAAGAACCTCACCAAGCAATATTCGGTTCTGCAGGAGAAAATCGGGATCTGTTGAGCTGCTGATTATCTGGTTGAGGAGATCGGCAGCCTCAGCAAAATTTCCTTCTTTCAGATAGAGTTCCGCCAGTGAAGATTTTGCGAAGAAAATAACTTTCGATTCCGAATAGTCATTTAATATCTTCAGCAGATTTTCTTTGGCAAGAAGTGACGAGTCTGTTTTAACCGCAATAAGTGCAGACTGATAGAGTGAAAAAGCAGCATCTTCTGTTCCTTCAAAATCTTTCGTAACATTAAGATAGGTCTGGAGTGCCAGGGCAAGATTACCCTCATTCTGGTAAGAGTTTGCTAGATTCACCATTGCCTGTGCTTTAATGTCGGCATCCACATTTGATTTAAGCAGATCTGTGTAAATGAGCTGGGCATCTCTGAAGCTGGCGGCTAGATTAAAGATATCAGCTTTTTCGATCTGTGCAGCGTTATAAAATTGTGAGAAACTGTTCCTGAGTATCTTATCAAATATTTTTATGGCCTTATTGTACTGGCCCCTAACCTTAAAGTATCTGCCAAGCATAAACAGGACATTATCAGTAAAGCGTGAAGACGGATAGCCCGAAAGAAAATCTGTGTAGTCCGGAATTCTGGTTTTGCCTGCACGGTCCAGATAAACAAGTGAATAAAATGTCTGATTCTCGGCTGAAACCAGGAATTCATCTGAGATACTTAACGGTTTGCTGTTAAGATTGTTTACCAGCCTTAGTGAGTAAATGCTGTCTGTGAGTCTCTCAACCGGGGAATCGTAAGTTATTCTGTATTGTGATTTAAGCGTTGAAAGAACGCTCTGATAAAGGTTATTAAGATCTCCGGGATCCCTCACAAAAAAATATTCTCCGCCAGTATTTTTCGTGATTTGCTGCAGATTAGAGTTCTCCCTTACGTTGAGGTCAATGCAGAAGACAGGTATATTGCTTGATTTAGAGAAATTAATCACTTCACCAACTTTAACTGATGAAGCCAGATCGTCACCGTCAGAGAATAAGATAATGGCTTTCCTGCCGAGTACGTCAGTTCTATTAAGCTCCGTAACAGCCAGATAGAGAGCATCGTATATATAAGTATTTGATACCAGATTTTCATAAGGTGTATATTTTTTGAGTAATTTACCTGAATTACTGAAATGAATCAGTTTGGTTGCGTGAAGCTGCCTGTTTTCCCCGGGCACGGGATATTTTGAACCGTCTTTGCCAAAATTAATAATTGCAGCAAGATCACCGGTTCTGAGACTGTCAATAAAACGGTTCAGTGCGGTTTCAATAAAAGTTTCACGACCGCTCATAGAGGCTGAGTTATCAAGCACCAGAGCAATATAAAGTTCTGTTTCACCGCGTTTTTTAAGTTCCATAACTGACTGCAAATCAGTAACTTTTACCTGAATTCCATTGTGCTCTATGCTGAAGAAAGCTAAATCTGACGCCTGCGGTATCTTTTCTCCCTTTCCTCCCTGAAAAGTAAAATAAAGGTCGCAATGCGGAAACCGGCTGAAATCAATCAGGTCAATTCTGTTTCGGTTGTACTGTGCGGAGATGTTTCCGGTAAACAGAATCAGTAATAATATAAATCTGATTTTCACCTTAGTCTTCCTTTAATTTCATATAAGGAACTTTTGCTTCGCCGGCCGGATAAATCTTTAGCTCAAGTCCGTACTTTGCGCCGGCAGCCCCGATAAAACGCACCCAATCGGATACGAGCAGGGGTTTACGCTGTTCAACAAGCTTTTCCGATTCAGAAGCCAGATCACTGAATGTATCTTCAATAGCTGACACAAAATCGTCTAAATCCGGCTGTGAAGAATTGAAAATAATCAGGTATTTCCCGTTTATGTTCAGATTTTTCCAGTTTACGGCGTCAGGCATATCGGGCAGCGATGTTCCGGGGGGCGTAAATACGAATATAAATGACTTTTCACACTTAAGATAGAGCAGAAAGTTATACAGGTAATCAATTGTCAGTTTATCGGGATAATATGCGTCAAAGCTGCTTAATTCAGGGTTGCTGTTAATTTTCAGCCATGGACCAATCACCATTAGCACAGCCATGCCGTCTGCTTTGAGTTTTGAATAAAGGCTGAAAAAAGTGTTGTTGATACCGTGGACTGAATCGGGTGAGTAACTTGAATTCATTTTAGTCAGATCAAGTTTAATACCCTTAAGCACTGCCTCCTCTATATCCTCAGCTGCGGATAGTATGTCATCCTGAGTGTTCTTGTTCTTTCCCCCTGAGATTATTGTGAGATAATATTGAGAAAAAACATCTGATGAAAGAATTACGAATGTGAGACAACATAATAACAAAGACAATCGCATTATTTTTTCCCCTCTTTAAGTCTGTTATTGTACTCATCTATTCTTGCATTGAGATCTGAAAGTGTAATCAGATCATCAGAGAATCTGACAAGTTCATTATACATTTTCCAGTTGGTGAGAAAATCAATAATTTTTTTCTCCTGTTGCGGGAAGAGCTTTTTCTGCGGCAGCTTCTGTTTAAGAGCATTAAATTTATCAAGATGCAAAAGCCTTACACTTCCGAAGATATTTATGAACAATGGTATTTCACTATCATGCTTCAGTTTTTCAATATGCATACCGGGGTTATTTGAATCGGGAACGGAAGGGTAAATAAATGCGGTGAACAATGAATCATCGCCTGTGACAGGAGATTTCAGAGTCGTGAAAAATTTCTCCGAAAATCCCTGATCTGTGAAGATCAGATTAAACGGGACTTCTTCTGATTCCAGAATGAGACGTGCAAATTCAATGAAACCCTGTCTGTCTTCGGAGTATCCGTCAAAAATCAGGTTAACACCCGGGTTTTGTAACTTACTCAGAGAGCTCAGAAAACTTTTTACTGAAAGAATCCTGTCATACAGTATCAGCTGGTAATCATCAGTGGTTTTATTCCATCTTCCTTTAAGGAATACATTAACTATTCTCTCATGGCTGATTATTTCAGGACTGCTGAGCAGGTAATTTAATGTTGCATCTGTGGCTATGAGTTCAGAAATATATCTGTTGGAAAGAGCAGTCTCTTCAGGAGATTTAAAGGTATTATGAGTTGTAAGTTCCGAAAAAAACGGAATGTTGCCAACATCCGCTTTTGAGTCGTAAATAAACAGATTGAAGAATTTTACGGAATCTGTCCTTATTTCATTCAGATTGACAAAACTTCCCGTGTAGCTGAAAAGATTTTTCACTGAATCAACAATTGCTGCAGAAAAATTCATTTTAATTGGAAATCTGTCGCAAAATACATTAACTGACATCCGGTTATCAAGCCCGAAAATATCTGTGGCAATAACTTCACATGTATTGATGCCGGGCGAAAGTGTGAATCTCTCCGAAAACTCGGCAGCATAGTTTTCATCTTCCTTGCCATAACGGTCATTATCCCGTCTGAAAAGTTCTCTTCCATTAAAAAGCAGGGTTTTTACCGGCTTATTATGAGTTATTCCGAGCAAAACACTTATGATGCTGTCTTTCGTGTAGTAACCATCTGCCGGGTTCCTGATGGTAATCTCAGGGCGTATAAAATATTTTGAATAACTTTCGGGGTCATTTCTTTTCAGCATACGGAGAGTTGACTGAGGAATGAGTGAATTGCCGTCATCAAAACGGGTAAGGAGTTCTTTAATATCCGTAAAGTACTGACTATTTCTTTTTTTGATCCGTTCTGTAAGTTTTTCAGCTGCTGAGGAATCACCTGCAATAAATTCAAGTAAGGCTAGCTTCAGAAGAATTTTTTCAGAAGGATTAAGTATATAAGCACCTGTGAGGGCTTTCCTTGAATCTGCTGCCTTATTAAGAAAGAAAAGGCAGTCACCATACAACTCCTCAACTTCGTGATCAGGATATTTCAGGTACTTGTTTTTATCGCTGAGCTCTATCAGGGCAAGTTCATAATATCCTTTTTTAAGGTATTCTTCAGCAAGTGTTCTTATTTCACTGAACTTCGGCTGAGTTTTAAGAAAAAGTGCCGAAAGTGAATCAGCTTTGCCTGAGACAGAAAGGTTAAGAGTCTGCGGACTCATGGCTCCCGTAAAAAGAATAAAAATGATCAGTCTGAAAATTAAAGAATTCATAATGACTCTATGCCGTATAAATCGTTTCTGTGTAAGTATCCTGATTAATTAAACACTCCTTGCAGAGTTCAAGGTATTTGTTGGAAATCACATCATTCTCTCTGAGCTGCCGGGCTGCTTCAAATTTCTTAATGGCGGCTCTGAAATCATGAGCTTTATACAGCGCAAGCGCGGTATTATATTCGCTGAGATATTCACTGTACTGATTCTCATTTTTCCGGTAATTCATCAGTTCATGTATCAGAACATCCTGTGCTTTCCCTTTAACTTTAACTCTCCCGAGTTCTCTGAAAAGGAAAAACTCTTCCGATACCTGTTTTCTTGTAAACTCACTTACAATGATGTTTGTATTAAGATTCTTGTTAAGGCTTTCAAGCCTTGCCCCCAGATTCACTGAATCTCCTATGACTGTGTAATCAAACTTTTTATCAGAGCCGATATTCCCGACTGTCATTATACCGGTGTTGATTCCGATTCCTATCTTTACGGGTGCTTCATTCATTCTCCCTGAATTTATATGATCAAGTTCACTGATCATTGAAAGAGCCGTAAAGCAGGCCTTGGTCGCATGATCTGTATGGTTTACCGGGGCGCCGAAAATCACCATTATTCCATCTCCCATGAACTTATCCACGGTGCCGGAAAATTTGAATATAACGTCAGTCATTGAGGTGAGATATGTGTTCAGAAAACTTATTATTTCATGCGGATTTGATTGCTCTGAGTACGTTGTGAAATTTCTGATATCAGAGAAGAGCACTGTGAGTTCACGTTTTTCGCCCTGAAGTGCAAGTTCTGATTCATTATCAGAAATAATATTTACTATCTCAGCTGAAACATAAGACGAAAATGCTTTTTTGAGCTTCAGTTTTTCTCTTTCCTCTGAGATATATTTCAGGATCAGGCTCAGGATCGGGTTCAGGATCGGGCTC
>JABWCA010000204.1 GCA_013359345.1 Ignavibacteriaceae bacterium | reverse complement strand
TTGTTTTTATCCCTCCATTCAATCAATCCCGGGAGCAGTTCCTTTTTAAGATATCCTTTATTACCGATAAGATTATCATCAGCAAAGAGTATCATCTCCGGTTTTCCGTGACTTAGTATTTCATCTAATTCGGCTATTATCATTTCTGTGGTTTTTACGCGGGGTTTATTGCCGAACAGCACAGTTACATCGCAGAAATCACAATGAAAAGGGCAGCCGCGTGAATACTGGACAATTGAATACGCATAGTTATCAGGATTTACCAATTCCCATTTCGGAATCGGGGTTTCATGCACATCGGCAAATTCATCAGTCTGATATATTCTTTTAAGTTCGTTATCCTCCAGATCTTTCAGAAAAAGCGGGAGGGTAATTTCAGCTTCATTCAAAACAAAGTGATCAACATTTTCAAATCTGTCATGTTCATGGGTGAAAAGGGGTCCGCCGGCAACAATCACAGCCCCGAGCTTCTTGCACCGGTTAATGGTTTCGAGGGCACTTTTTGCCTGAGTGTTCATTGCACTGATAAGCACCATATCCGCCCATTGTATCTGTTCATCTTTCAGAACTTCAACCTTGGCATCGATAAGCTTCAGTTCCCAATCAGCGGGAAGCATGGCAGCCACAGTAAGCAGGCCCTGTGGCGGGAAAGAACTCTTTTTGCCTGACACCCTGCTTATATGCTTAAACAGAAAAAATGTGTCGGGCATTTCAGGATACAATAACAGTATCTTCATCTTTTTATTTCTGATGCGTTCCTGATAAGATACAGGCAATGAATATTTAAAGCAGTGCTTTAATATACACAGATTGACTGAACTGACAATAATCTGTCAGGATCAGCAGTCGGGATTATTCCTGACGCATCATCACACCGCACCCCCGTCCGGGAAATAATGCAGCCTGCCATCACCTGTTCAGCATCTCAAACAGTTCAACAGCATAATCTGTCACCCCTGCCGCAGCTTCCGGAGTCTATGCTCTTTAATTGTAAATGCAGCAAAAAGATTGTGACGGTTTATGCCCCCCCGACCGGAAAACAAACCGGTCAATGATTCAGCACTTCATAATACGGGGCATGAAACTTTTCTTAAATCCGCTGGGCATAATCAACGATTCTGCATTTATTATAACTTTACTAATGGTCAGTCCTGAAGGATATCTATTTTAAAATTATCATAATGGGAGCGATTACTTCATTTTGCTTACTGTCAAATTTCATGGGGCTCATTTTTTATACCGGCCTGATGAACCCTTTGAGCAGAGAGACTTCTTCAAAATGATATAAAATCAGACTATTTTATTGTTGCGATCCTTTCAGGTGAAACAGAACCGGAGCTTCGTAAAACATAATATCTCTGGCAGCGATACCTTCCTATACTGAGAATACATATATATTTACAGAAGAAATATTGTTACAAGAATAAATATTTTTCATTTACAGGAAAATCCCGAATTTTCTTTTGCATGGACTCCGAATTTTACATATACTCACATCATCTTTTGAAAATTTTACGAAAAGTCAGAGCCTTTCTGATTTTTATTCTGATTTTAATATTCCGCTTCCTTATCTTCATATAATCACGCCATAGGAATGTCCGGAAATCGTACACTTTTGCGCACATACTCGTCAGCCGTAATGTGAAAGTGAATAATTTAATCCCCGAAATGACACCGGCTCATTTTGTTGTTCAAAATTATTCAAAGACGCGATTTTTTTGATCCCCCGACATTTTCAGAACAAAGCTCAGTTAAATCGGGATCAGCATCGGACAGTAAGACAAACCCAAAACAGAAGGCAACCTTTACAACAGGAAATCACCGGATACATTCCGTGACGTTCCCTTTGCAGTATCCTGCATGAATTTCTCTGAGGCATGCATAATCAGAGTTTAATGCAACGCTTCAGGTCGCCATCTGAAATTCAGAATTAAACAAAAAATACCGGGCAACAGGTATATCCATATCAGAACTGAGAAGAAATTCCTTATCACCCAGGTCTGCAGATCTTATTAAATCTATGTCATTGTAAATAATTTCAAAGGATCCCAAATGAAAACCGCACGCGTAATACCGGCTTTGTTTTTTCTAGCTCTTCTTCTGCCCGCAATTAATCTGTTCCCTCAGGTTAACAGCGTTCCTGATATCTATCTGGCCGAGGTAAAAGTCTCCGGCACAGAGTACGTGAACAGCAGAGGGGAGAGTGTTTTTATGCCTGACTTTCTGATCGGAACAATGGAGATCAGTCAGAAAATTTTTAATGATGTCATGGGTTATAATCCTTCATATCCCATGGGTGATGATCTGCCGGTTAACAACGTTGTCTGGCTTGAAGCAGTTGAATTCTGCAATAAACTCAGCAAATTATATAACTTTGACGAGGTTTACTCAATTCAGGAAAATGGCCTTGTGTATGCTGATCTCTCTCTTTACGGCTACCGGCTCCCTTTTGAGGATGAATGGGAATTTGCGGCAAAGGGAGGTTTGGAGTCGCTCGGGTACACATATTCCGGGAGCAATGATCCGAAAGCGGTTGCATGGTATTTTAAAAACTCCGGGGGCACAATTCACCCGGTAGGATCAAAGGAACCAAACGAGCTCTCAATTTTTGACATGAGCGGAAATGTGGCAGAATGGGTTTTTGATTCAGATATCAAAAATGAAAACAACAGGATCCTTAAAGGCGGCACATGGAACAGTGAAGTCAGCTTACTGAAACCAGACTCAAGAACATCATGGTCTTTTGAGACAGCGGACCACAGAGTGGGTTTCAGAGTTGTGTTAAATAATCCAAAATAGATTCAAACTTCATAAATGAAATAAAATGTCGCTGCTTCTTTGTTTTTTGCCGTAACGTTCAGGGTGAATCAATGGCGCTGAAAATGGAGGGGTGACCCGGGGATTTTCTGTTTTTTCGGTCATGTGACGTGCTGACGCATATTATGAAGGGGTGTTATTTGCATGGCAGTGGGCTTATTACCTCCGGTATCCGGTGCTTTGGCATCTTTTCCCGGTAATATACTATTTAAAATATGCATCCATGCTGATGAATTCAGATGTAAAATATTCAAATGATTTAATTTAATAACAACCAGAAAGGAAGAACGAATGTCCGGAATAAAGATCAGGGTATTTGTTTTATTTTGGGTTCTGCTCTCGGGTTTAACATTCGGGCAGGGTCTGAACAGTGATCTGAGTAAAATCGGCTCGCTTGCCGGCAAAGCTTATATCGCGCCGTTAGTTAACAACATCGGAGTAAACCTTAACACGGGATGGATGAATGTTGCGCCCGACCGAGAAGAGTTCGGATTCGATATTGAGTTCGGCATAATCGGAATGTACTCGGGTTTTGACGCTGCAGGAAAAGAAAGTTTTTCTGTTGACGGAACTTACCGCTTCACCAGATCACAGCTTAATGAAATAACTGCAGGCGTTACTGATGCAGCTATAAGAAATAACGTCATCAATCAGCTGCTCACCCGTGAAATGCCCGTAAGAATTTATGGTGCCACTATTGCAGGCACATCAGACAATACCGTAAATGTGGTATTCGGACCCAACGGGCCCGAGGTGCTTCAGGTTGAAGGACCAATTCCCGTAACAGTCACCCTCCCCACAACCAATGTTGATCTTGGTGTCGGCGGATTTTTATATGGCTATAAGCAAATTCCCGGCGCTGCGCCTCAGTTAAAAATCGGAACTGTTTACGGCACGCGCGCCATATTCCGTATCGTGCCAGAAGTGAAAGTAGATGATTCCCTTGGCACATTCAGCTATTTCGGGTTCGGGCTTGAACACAACGTCTCCTACTGGCTTGAGTCATTAACCGGCACAATGCCCCTTGATATAACCGTCGGGTTTTTAACTCAGACCGCAAAGCTTGATAAGAGCTCGTCATTCACGGTGAGCAGCTACGGCCTTAATGCATCCTATAAATACGGGCTTTTAGACTGGATCAGCGTGACGCCATATGCAGGCTTTATGCTTGAAACAACCAAGCTGTCTGTCAATGTTTCAAGGCAGGTTGATACTCCCAACGGTCAGGAAACGGCAACAATCGCCTTTGATGTTGAGGGTGAGAATAAATCAAGATTCGTACTGGGTGCTAATTTCGGGATGGGATTTTTCAGCCTGAATCTGGAATATGCCGCGGCAAAATCCAATGCGCTCTCAGCCGGATTAATGTTTAACTTTTAATTAGGAGATAAAAGATGAAAAAAATTACCAATAAATACGGATTCGCTGTTTTGAGTGTCTCCATGTTAATCTGTTATTTCCTGCTTACAGGTGGTGTCACTAACACCGTTGTTCAGCCCCCCGCCTTGCAATTAACTATGACCCCGGCTACAGTTGCAGTCGGTGAATCAACGACATTGACTATCAGAAGCCTGGACACTAATCCTCTTGACTATAAAACAGAAACAATCTGCGATCCTCCTACAGGCTATTATGATGTTTCTGTTCCGCAAAACGTCTCTGCGCCGGTAATTGAATATGTTTACAGGAATGGCTCTCCGGGTGCGCCGCAGACTGGCTGGAAAAAAGTTCTCGGTAAAAATAGCAACTACCTGAATTTACAGGAGGGAATAGTTCTTAGTTTTGGTGAACCGGGTCAGAAAACCATTTATGTAAGAGCTAAAGTATTCAGAAATGCCGGTGAAAGCGTTTTTGTATATGATTCAGTTAAGGTAACGGTAACCGGCACAGCACCGCTTCCACTCAAGAAGTATACTTTCTTTTATATGGACGTAATGTACAGCGATCAGCCGGGAGTGGGTCATGAATTTTATTTCACTGACCCTGCCAATCAATACTTTACTCTTAAGGGTGATGAAAAAATTGATCTGGTATTCAAATGGAAACCCACTGCAGCCGATCTTCAGACAGTACCTGATCTTCAGGAAAACTATGACATCAGGGATTTTGACAAAACCTATCAGCTGACGAAACGCGATGAATTCTACAGCTACAAGATCCTGTACGACAACACGAGGAGTGCAGAATTTGGGTTCTTTGAGAACTCCCCATGGGCATCTCTGACCTACACAGTCAAGTCAAAAAGAGGCAATGGAGTGATGGCCAATATTACCCTTAACTTCCGTAAACAGTAATCACAAATATCTGAAATTAAGCCGGGCAGCACAGGCTGCCCGGCATATTAAACAAAATGCACCCTGTTATACACCTTTTTGATGGTTTTGCCATTAATTCATACTCGCTCTTCACTGCGCTAGGCGCGGCTGCATTTGCTGTGGTCTGCTACCGTGAAGCCAGGCGGCTTTCCTTTCCTATCGATTCTTACTGGCGGCTCTTTTTCATGGTGGCTGTATTTGCCATTATCGGCGGCAAACTTGCTGCTGCAATCTTCTTCGGGGATAATCTTTTTTTCAAGGATCCGATAAAAACCTTTACTGATTCAGGATGGATGTTCTACGGAGCAGCCATCGGCGGGTATGCAGCGTTGTTTGCAGGCAGGGCGCTGTTTCAGTTTCCGCTTATGACGGCGCTTGACGGAATGAGTTACGGTGGTGTGATCGGGCTCGGAATTGGCAGGATCGGCTGTTTTCTCGGAGGCTGCTGCGGCGGTTTACCCACAGATTCCTTTGCCGGAATGACATTTCCCGGTGGTGCCTGCGCCGTGCATCCAACCCAGCTTTATGAATCGGGCTTTGCCCTCCTCCTATTCAGCTTCATAACTTTTGCACGAAAAAAAGTCACATTTGAAGGGTTTCAGATTGCTGCTGTTCTTATCGGCTACAGTGTCTTCAGGTTTCTGGTTGAATTCATCCGTGATGATTCACTAAGGCCCGGGTTTAAACCATTTACCCCTTCACAATACATATCGATAGTTATATTTATTACCGGGCTGATTATTCTCATAATTAAGAGCGGCCGGATCAAAGCTTTCAGTAATACGGAAAGCCCCTGATAGAAAACCTGCGTTTGAACTGATTAATCTCATAAGGTTTGCGGCCCTTGTTATATCAGCCTGCGGAATATCAATTCCCGGGCTTTAACTTTACCTCATTATAGTCTGAGCACCGGTCAATAAAGTTACTTTACCGCCGTCTCTTCTTAGCCTCCTGTTTTTCTTCAAAAGATCATCTGATGTCGTCAGATTAATGAGCAGGCATATAAATTAAAGAGGCGGAGATCTCAGATTCTTTTCTCCGCCCTGATTGATAATTTATAAGTTGTTCCCCATATAAATGATAAACTCAATAAGAAGAGCATTGGCAGGACCTTTGTTATCGGTATTTGAACTGATCAGCACCGTCATCTTTTTTGCCTTATTGTAAAACACCATGGTATTGTATCCCGGTATTGATCCGGGGTGACCAATCCAGATATCACTGCGGAATTTTACTGATTCCACACAGAAGCCGTAATTATTTGTACCTGTATTAAACATGATCGTTCTTGAAGATTCTTTAAGGAGAGTCCCTTCCGCCAGATGATATGCCCATCTTTTCATATCTGCCAGATCTGAGATCATGGCTCCTGCCGTGTAACCCCAGGAGGGATTCCAGTTTGTTGCATTCAGAACTCCCTCATCTTCAAATGCGTAGCCGTTTGTATAAGGAGTGCTTCTGAAATAAAGCCCTCCCCAATATGTGTCATTCAGTTGAAGCGGATCAGTAACCCGTTCCTTAATTACCTGAAAAGCAGGTTTTCCTGTCACCTTTTCGATAAGCAGACCCAGAAGAACAGTATTGGTGTTACTGTACTCATATCCCGCTCCCGGAGCAAAAGTCATGGGGTGGCTGAATGATATTGCGAGAAGTGAATCGGGCGGGAATTCAAGAACATAGCCGCTGCTGATGAAGGGGGTCCATAGTTCAGGTGCATCGGAATAATTGTAAAGACCGCTCGTCATGGTGCCAAGCATCCGCACCGTAATCTGATTTCCTGAAGGGATATTTTTTTCAGGCAGATAATAGGCTATTGAGCTGTCAAGGTTAATGAGCCCCTCCTCAGCAAGGAGAAGAACGGCGGTACCTGTGAAAGTTTTGGTCACACTCCCTATCCTGAATGCGTTGAGTTCATTCATCGGCTCATTTGTCACAAGGTTTGCCACTCCTCTTTTTATGATAAGATCAGGCTCCCCTTCAACCGAAATCTGTGCAATTATTCCGGGCGTGCCCGTTGCCTGAAAGATCCTGTTTGTAATTTCCGACAGATCCTTTTTCACCTTTGCTGTAAACATCTGAGAAATTTCCGGGCCGGTAATATTATCATTTTTGCATGAAACAAATGTCAGGGAAACTAAAATTAAAAAGATTCCCCTGATTTTCAGATAGTTTGGTATGTGTCTGATTTTCATTCTTAATC
>JABWCA010000203.1 GCA_013359345.1 Ignavibacteriaceae bacterium | reverse complement strand
TTTTCTGTTCAGGGATTTCTTTGAAATTGTTATAAGCCAGATAGTGATAGGCGTTGCTATTATTTGTCAGCCCCATATAATCACCAAATCACTGCTTATAAAATCGGATGCAGGCGTTAAGAAGTATCTCACGGTGGGTGTTATTGTTCAGACAATCTTCTTCTGGGTGGTTTTCACGGGATTATATGCCAGACTCGCTTTCCCCGATCTGATGTATAACGGAACAGCTCTTAAAATGGACGGCATTATTCCGGCTTATGTTGTGAAGGAGTTCCCTGTTTATGTCAGTCTGCTTGTGGTAATGGGTCTCATTGCTGCGGGTATCTCCACGCTTGAAGGGCTTATACAGTCTGTTTCAACAACAATCACCACCGATCTTGTTAAGCCGGTCTTTATGCGTAATATCACGGATGAATCTGCAGAGAAAAAACTCCCTGTGGTTAACAAACTTGTGATAATCGTGATTGCTGTTGTCAGCTTTTTCCTTTCTTATGACCAGCTCCTTCATCCTAAGCTTTCAGTTGCCATTTTCGGGCAAAACGGAGTTTACGCCTATTTCAGTGCTGCATTTGTCCCGATCCTGTTCGGTATGTTCGTAAAGAATGTAAGAAGAATTGTGGTTGTAACAGCATCGGTAATTGCAATTATAATTCATTTCACGATGTATTACGGGAAAATACAGATTCCTTTCAGTGTTGCAACGGGCGAAAATCCCGGGGTTGCTGCTGCCACTGCAATTATAATTTCGGTCATCACAGCGTTGGCTATCCATAAATTCACTGGCAGGAGAGGTGATAATGTTTAATCATCAAACCGACTGGCTGGCAAGATGGGCCGTATATACACCATCAAAAATGTACCTGAGAGATTACCACTCAGGCAGGCAATGGAGCTTTAAAGAATTCAGCAATATAACCGACCGGTTTTCTTCAATGCTTATCTCGGATTACGGCATTAAAAAAGGGGACAGGATAGGTGTTTTCTCCAGAAACAGAATTGAATATTTCCTGCTTTTCCATGCCGCAATAAGAACCGGTGCAATTATTGTCCCTTTCAACTTCAGGCTCACTCCCCGTGAACTCAACGGACTTATTCCTGACAGCAGTCCTGCATTATTCTTTCATGAGGCGGCATTTACTGATGAAGTATCAAAACTGATGTCGCTGAAAGATGTGAAAAACAAACTGCTGATTGAAGATATTTCCGGCCTGCTTGATAACAGAAGCGCTCCCGCAGCAGAAGTGATCTGTGAATCCCGTTTTGATGACGTTATGATGATCCTCTACACGGCCGGCACAACAGGAATATCAAAAGGGGTTATGATCACTCATAAAATGCTTTTCTGGAATGCCGTGAACACAACACTAAGGCTTGATCTTAACGGAAATGATCACACCCAGAGCTATGCACCTCTTTTCCACACCGGCGGATGGAATGTTCTGTTCACGCCTTTTCTGTTTAACGGAGCATCTCACACAGTGCTTCCGGGCTTTGATCCCGGACTGATCCTGAAGCTGATTGAGGAAGAGAAAACCACAATAATGTTTGGTGTGCCCACTATGCTGCAGATGATGTCGGATACCGAACAATTTGATAAAACCAATTTGTCAAGTCTCAGATATGCTATTGTGGGCGGGGCACCCTGCCCTATACCCATGATAAACAAATGGCATTCAAGAAAAGTCTGGATAAGACAGGGTTACGGCCTTACTGAAGTGGGACCTAACTGTTTTTCACTTCACCAGGATGATGCTGTAAGGAAAAAAGGATCAATAGGATTCCCAAATTTTTACATTGAAGCAAAAGTGGCTGATCATGAAGGGAACGACTCAGGTCCGGAGAAGATAGGTGAGCTGTGGCTGAAATCTCCTGTTGTCACCCCGGGTTACTGGAATAAACCCGCAGAAACTGCAGATGCTATCACAGAGGGCTGGTTTCATACAGGTGATATGGTTATGCGTGACAATGAAGGATATTACTATGTTGTTGACCGCAAGAAAAATATGTTTATAAGCGGAGGTGAAAATGTTTATCCCGCAGAGATAGAAGCATTTCTTTACACAAATAAAGCTGTTAAAGAATGTGCAGTTATTGGTGTCCCCGATGAAAAATGGGGTGAGGTCGGCAAGGCATTCATAGTGCTAAGAGAGGGAGAGAGCCTTACAGCCGATGACTTCCGTAATTTCTGCACAGGTAACCTGGCCAGATATAAAGTTCCTAAATATTTCGAATTTTCAGACGTGCTGCCTAAGAATGAAGCAGGCAAAATCAATAAACGAGAATTAATAAAAAATCATTAACCAAATTAAAACAGAGAGGTAATAAGATGAAAAGACTCATCGCTCTTTTTGCAATCGCAGCAGTATCCATGTTTTTTAACGGATGCAGCAAAAGTGACGACAGCAACCCTGTTAACAACACATCAGATGTAATAACCGGATCATGGGTATCAGAGAGTGTTGATATTGCCCCGGGCTTAATTGCAACACTCAAGACGGTTAAAATTGTTGCAACATTCAATACAAACAACACATATAAAGTTATTGCCACCGATAGCGCAGGCGCATCAGTTACATACGAAGGAACATATTCAACCTCTGCAAATACCGGTTCAACAATCAGAGGAATTGTTCTGAATCAGACTGTTCCCACTTCAGTAACTTCAACAGGTATTTATCAGATTGATGCAGCCGGAAACATGAAGTATGAAGTTATCCAGACCACCCCTGCAATTCAGGGCTTCACTGCTCCCACAGCCGCAGAAGGTTTCGGATCAACCAAATACAACAACATTCCTCTCGGCGCAACATGGACCCAGAGATTTGTTCCCGCTGCACCGACAAAAGACCCGATAAAAGGAAACTGGCTTTCTGAGGGTGTAAACGTTGCTCCCGGTCTTAAAGCAACATTAAAAACCAAGAAGATTGTTGCAACCTTCAATGATAACAACACTTACACAGTTGTTGCAACTGACAGCAATGATGTTAACGTAACTTACTCAGGAACATTCACTTCATCAGCAGCAGAAAACACTTCAATCCGTAATATAACACTCAACCAGACTGTACCCACTTCAGTTACCTCAACCGGTATTTACAGAGTGACTGCTTATGGTTACATGCAGTATGAAGTTATCCAGACCACCCCGGCAATTCAGGGCTTTGCTGCTCCCACAGTTGCGGGCGGATTCGGATCAACCTCATACAACACTATAAAATTAGGTGCAACCTGGATTCAGGGTTTTGTTAAACAATAAGCGTTTAAAAATAAGTTAAGCAGGCCGCCGGCTGAAAAGCCGGCGGTTTCATTATTAAAACTAACGGAGAGTGTATGAAAAAACTACTGAGCGCCATCCTAATCTTTACGGGCGCTTTTATGTACGCTCAGGATTCCCGTCTGACAGATCCTCCACAGAAGGAACTTCAGTTCATAGGTTATTCCTTCACAAGATTCACCGGGTCAAACATTACCCCCACTAATGATATTTTACAGGGGCAGGTGATTGGCCGTCTTTTTGGTCAGAACTCAACCAGCACGGTACCCAAAACGGCGCTTTACGCTGAACAGAGATTTGTGCCGATGTTCATTTACAAACCTTCCATTCTTGACGGATACGCCACTTTCAGAGGATTGTTCAAAATCGACTATACCTGGGGCGACCAGGCTTACGGTGTAGGCAATAACAGAGGCGGCGGTCTGAACGGAGGTCAGATAAATCTTCAGACACTTATGGCAAACGTGGAAATCAAACCTGACAGCGCAGACTGGAATATAGTTATCGGGCTTCAGAGGATCTTTGATAACGTGAAAGACCCCAACGTGAATGCCCTCGGAATGTACCAGAACAGCGCATATAAGCTTTCATACTGGGGCACGCAGGGTGTAGGTATAAGCTACTTTAAGAACCTTACACCTGAGAGTAAATTAAGACTTGGTGTATTCCAGTTATGGGAGAACATCATCGCTGAAAATGATGATGTTGTTCTGTGGATGGCAGATTATGAAAGAAGAGTTACACCCCTGCTTGAAATTGGCGCTGATCTCTGGTATGTGTGGGACCGCGGTAAAAATGCCGGTGGTATCTCCGTGCTGGGTCAGGGGCTCGCAAGTGCGCTCTCTGAATATAACGGTGCTTTAAGAATAAAACTGCCTCAGAATGTAAGCAACTATCATGCTGATCTCGGCTGGATAGGCGGACACTTCACCTATAACCGCGAGTTCATGGCCTCGAGATGGTGGCTTAACGGTTATGTTATGGCAAATCTTGGCAAAATTGATTCGGTGGGAACTTCTGAGAATGCCGGAAAAATTGCAGATGTTTTTGGTGTATCTGCCAACCTTTCGGTTAATTATAAATTTGGTCAGACTGCAAACGACAGAATTTCTGCAGAAGTTTTATTCACAACCGGCGATGAAAACGGAATAAGCGACGGTACGCTTAATTCCGTGATTACGGGTAACGTTTACGGATCACCGGTTGGTATCTACAGCAGCCACAGGGCACTCCTCCTTTTCCCCGATCCTCAGGTTGTTAACAGGTATTACAGTGCGGTTCATGATATATCAAACATGGGTCTTGGCGTTACTGCTGCATTCCTCTCTTACTCGCAGGATCTGATCCCGAATAAACTCACTGCCAAGGCAGGTGTGGCAACCGCAATTTCAAATATTTCACCCAAGGGTGGTGAATCATATATAGGTACTGAGTTTAATTTTGAGATTAAATACAATTTCAAAGTATTCCTTACATGGGGACTGAGCGCCGGTTATCTTGCAATAGGTGATTTTTACAATGCCCCCTCAACCACATACTTTGGTCAGAAGCCTGAAAATCCCTGGGTTATTTTCTCAACCTTAAGCTGGCTGATGTTTTAGGAGGAAGCAATGAAAATATACAGTACAATTCTTCTGGTAACGCTGGCATTTCTTTTTACCGGCTGCAGCGGATTTCTTTACACGGATAAACCTGCACTCGAATTTCAGGATATCGATTATACTTTTCCTGTTAAGACTGCTCTGCAAAATCCCCGCGTGGCATATATTGATCAGGGCACAGGCAGTGAAGTTATAGTTCTGGTGCACGGACTTGCAAGTAATGCCGGTTTCTGGCGATACAATATACCTGAACTTGCAAAGAAGTACAGAGTTATTGCCGTTGATCTGCCGGGTTACGGCAAATCACAGAAAGGTGATTATCCGTACAAACTTACCTGGTATGCAGGTATAATTAAAAATCTGCTTGACGATCTCAAAATAAAGAAAGTGAATCTGCTGGGGCACTCCATGGGCGGCCAGATTGCAATTCATTTTTCCCTGATGTATCCTGAGTATCTGAATAAACTGATTCTTGCTTCACCCGCAGGAGTTGAAGAGTTTCAGAAGGGTGAGGGCGACTGGCTGAGAAGTGTCATGACCATCAACGGCGTTAAACTTACCCCCGAAGACGGTATAAGAAGAAACCTTGCAAATAATTTCTATAATTTTCCTGATAATCTTGAGTGGATGGTTGAAGAAAGAACAAGAATGGCAAAGGCTTCTGAATTTACCGAATTCTGTTATGCGGTAGTAAGGAGTGTTAATGCTATGCTTGATGAACCGACAACCAGACTTCTCAGGAATATCAAAACCCCGACTCTCATTATTCATGGTGAGAACGACTGGCTGATTCCCAATCCCTACCTTAATCCCGGGTTCACGTCAGATGTTTTCAAACTCGGAGAGGCACTGATTACCGGTTCAAAACGGGTTGAAATACCTGCGTGCGGGCACATGCTCCAGATGGAAAAGCCGGAAATATTTAATGCTGAAGTACTCAAATTTCTGGCAAATTAGTGGAATTTGAAAATCTTTGTTACCCGTTCAGTACTGATTACTTTCTCTCCGGTGAGGGTTACAAAGTCTGTTATCATGACAGCGGAGGGCGGGGAAAACCCGTCCTCTTTTTTATTCACGGGCTTGGCAGTTACATGCTGGCCTGGAAAGAGGTTATTCCCCCGTTAACGGAACGTTTCAGGTGCGTTGCTCCTGATCTGCCGGGATACGGTAAATCGTCTAAAAAAATTGAGGTTCCGTCGCCTGAAAATTATGCCAGCATCATAACTAAACTCGCAGATCATCTGAGAATAAACAATTTCAGTATATGCGGACACTCAATGGGGGGAATGGTGGCATTGCAGGCAGCGCTCGACTATCCGGATCGTGTTAAATCTCTGATCCTCGCCGCGCCTGCGGGATTGGAAGAATTCACACCTGAAGAAACCGACCTTGTTGTAAACTATGTAAATCCTGAATCAATCATAAACAACAGTGAAGAGGGGATCAGGAAGAATCACCTTTTCTCATTTTATGAATATAAGGAGAGCCTTCAGTTTCTGATTGATGACAGAATTGCCATCAGAACCGCATCAGATTTCATTCAGCACACTCACATCATTTCATCATCGGTTGAACTGATGCTCCGTAATCCGGTAACCCAAAGATTAAACGAACTGAGGATTCCGGTTACGGTGGTCTTCGGTGAAAATGACAATCTTATCCCAAACAAATTTCTTCACCCCCGGATCACCACTGCAGAAATCGGGATGCTTGCAGTGAACATGATCCCGGGGAGTGAATTAAAAATGATTCCGGAATGTGGTCATTACATTCCGCTTGAACAGCCTGAAATACTTTCAGATATCATCACGAATCATTTCCGGTTCTGACAGCATAAACGGGTTGGAACAGTTCCTGGTGCGGGAGTGCGTGGTTCTTGGTTAAGCAGCATAAACGTGATGGAACGCAGATTCCGCCTCGGCGGACAGGGTGCGGATTCTTACAGATTATCGCAGATTTTTTTAGAGGATGTATCGCCACCCATCGGGGTGGCATTTTCCCCCAGCCACATATAAAGGGCAGTTAAAGCACGCAAAGGAAATAATGTAACGAAACTGTAACGCCTCCCGATAAATCGGGACTGTCGGTACATTTATGCTGCAATGTCTTCCTGATGTGGAATATCCCCGTTTGTAGCAAAACACCTACCCCTAGCAAATCCCTTACGACGCGAAGCGGCGGGTATTTCATACCGCCCGACTCACTGCTGGTGATTTCCGGGATGCGGGCATCGTATCCCTAACGGATTCCTTCTTTCTGAACCGCGGATCAACCCGTGACGGGGTGAATATCTGCAGAAAATGGATTACCCACGAGAACCCTCAACCCCGGGACGGGTTGAATATTCTTTTCCTGCAACTATCAAAATCCCACAAAATTCCAGAAAATGTCATCATGAATTTTTGGAAATATCAATCTGCCTCATTAATTTGAAACTTCAAACTAAACAAACTTCACACCGGGGAGGTGGGAAAAACATGATGGGATTAAAACCCGAAAACGACATCAATCAAAACCTGAAGGC
>JABWCA010000202.1 GCA_013359345.1 Ignavibacteriaceae bacterium | reverse complement strand
CTGGTGCGGGAGTGGGTTGTTCTTTGTTAAGCAGCATAACAACAGAAACGCGGATAAATCGGATGACGCGGATTAACACGGATTATTTTTAGAAACGCGTATAAAAGGCAAAAAGTCAAGAAAAAAATAATTCCCGCTCTGCCTTTTTAAATTTAAAAAAAGGTTACCCAGATTCACGTTAAATGTCTCGAATCGATAAACCACAACAATTTAATTATTACAGACCGACCGAACTTATTATTTCTTTATTAAAGGCTATCCTCAAGCGTTGATGGCTGTGCCATCAGAAACGTCCGAAGTGCCAAACACGTATAATGAGTTGACCCGGTAGTTTCACCGGGCAGTCTTCCTTCTGAAGAAGACAATCAGAAATTAAACAGGCCCCATGCCGCTCCTGTCACGAATAAAAAAGCGGCTATACGGCAGAGAAATCACAACAAGCCGTATTCCAGTAATCTATGGGCTGCAGCCGGGGAGTCCGAACGTAAATGTAAAATTAAACCGCTGATAAATTCCCCGGCAAGCCTCAGTTCCAATCACGAATGCAGGATTTTCACCATGTTTCCAAAGGGATGACTGCTGCCGCCGGGAATAACCAGATATTCTAACTCATGGATTTAACAAAGAGATTAATGTCAAACATAGTTTTCTTATTAAGCATATTATAAACAGCGACTGCCAGTTTATGTTTCATTGTAGCCAGAGCAACTCTCTTACCCTTAGCACTTACTTTTTTATTAAACATAATTTTTATCTGTGGTGAATTCCTTATTAAAAGACAAGCACCCTGAGAGAATGCCCATTTGAGATAAACATTTCCTGATTTACAGTTTTTATTATCAACCCTCTTATTATTGGAATTTCTTGCAGGATTAACCACTCTGCAATAAGAGGAGAAGTTCTGAACGGAGTCAAACCTGTCAAGTTTACCTATCTCAAGCAGAATACTCATTGAGAGAATATCACCTATACCCGGAATTGAGTTAAGTATCTTCATGCTAAGGGGGTAATCGGTGACCATCTTCTTCCAGATGTCCTTCTCAAGTGATTCAATACCCTGATCGAAGAAAAAGATATAATGATGAAGATGAGAGAAGATTAATTTAAGAGAAGGGCTCTTCAGAGAATTAATGAACTCCTCTCTTTTGGCATAACTCCTGATGAGACTTCCGTCAAATTTCTCAAGATATCCGAAATACTGATCAACTTTCCCCTTGAATCTGCAATACAGGGAAGCTCTGCATCTGACATACTTCAGTCTTTCCCTGAGCAGATCCCTGAGTTCCCTGAGTTCAGGAGGAAATGCATAGGCTACGGGGAAATTACCGTTCTTTAACAATTCCGCAATACGAAAAGAATCCTTATCATCATCCTTCTGTTTATAATTCCCGATCCCCATGTAGAGGGCGTGACCGAGAAGGAAAGTGACGTTATCAGCCTGGCAGGCGTCCTGCAGCCAGTAGTAGTTGTAAGTTGACTCAATGCCGATGACGCAATCTTTCAAATAAAAGCCAATAACAGCTTTAAGTTCAGAATATCTAGCCGGTATTCTTTTGTGAAATATAATTTTACCGGTATTATCAATTAAACAGACAAACATATTATCTTTGTGCAGATCGATTCCGCAGAAAAACTTTGATTTACTATAAGATGGCATTACCATTAAGGTTCTCCTGGTTTAGTTGTTGAATAAGTGCTTTATTTAAACTTACTAAATTTTGGGGAACCTTGTTGTTAATATCACGAATTGAGCGAATGAAGCGCATGAACACAAATATTTTAATAAGTGCCTGGTGCGGGAGTGGGTTGTTCTTTGTTAAGCAGCAAAAACGGGATGGTACGCAGATTCCGCCTCGGCGGACAGGGCACAGATTTTTACTAATTCACGCGGATTTTTTTACGGGATTTATCGCGACCCATAAGGGTAGCATTTTTTTAGCTATATATCAAATGCAGTGAAAGCAGAAAACAGGCAGAACGTAACGAGACTGTAACGCCGACATTCCTGTCGGTACATTTATGCTGTAATATCTTTCTGATGTGGAATATTCTCGTTTGTAGCTATACGCCGCTCCTATCCAAACCCCCGCGACGCGAAGCGGCGGTTCTTTGACAGAAAAAATTTTCATGACATTCCCGTTGATTCATTCGCACATCTGTAGAGACGCAATGCTTGCGTCTCCCCAACCTATATCTTACAACAATAAGTATGGGAAAATGCGGTTAAAACCGGAAATGATTGCCGGATACCATTCCGTCGGTTAAAACCGGCGGCAATAGATGAAAAAGCTGTAAGACATTAAAATCAAATGGTTTAGCGCTTCAGAATTTATGGTTTATCTGTTGCCGTTGACTTCACTCAACGGATATGAAGCCCTGAAGAACCTCCTGATTTTAAGAACATATGAAAAACAATAGCAGGGGAGTAATTAATGCGGTTAAACCGGATCTGCTTTCCTCCCGGCACTTTCTTTGCTTATCAGTTGTTTAATCATTAAATTTTAAGTTTACTTTTTTATCATTTGCCAGAGGAAAAAATGTCTAAATTCAGCGGTGTTGATTATTTTAACATTGACGGATTGTTAAGCGAAGAAGAGATTTTAATAAGAGAAACTGTCAGAGATTTTGTCGAATCTGAAATAATACCAATAATTGAGGAGTATGCCAGAAAAGGGGAATTCCCCATGCATCTGGTAGGAAAAATGGCTGAACTTGGGTTATTCGGTGCGAATCTGCCGTCAGAATACGGCGGATCAGATATGAATAACGTTGCTTATGGTCTTGTAATGCAGGAGCTTGAGAGAGGTGATTCCGGTATCAGAAGTTTTGTTTCTGTTCAGAGCGCACTTGTAATGTACCCCATTTTCACTTTCGGAAGCAAAGAGCAGAAAAGATACTGGCTTCCGCGGTTAGCAAAGGGTGAAAAGATCGGATGTTTCGGGCTCACAGAGCCTGATTACGGATCAAACCCGGGCGGAATGGTAACCAAAGCCGAAAAAACCGAAGGCGGTTATATACTCAACGGTGCTAAAATGTGGATTACAAACGGCACAATTGCAGATGTTGCCGTTGTATGGGCAAAACTTGACGGAAGAGTTAAAGGTTTCCTCGTTGAAAAGGGGATGAAAGGTTTTACCGCTCCCGAGATGAAAGGTAAACATTCCCTCAGAGCATCCGTGACCTCAGAACTCGTATTTGATAATGTATTTGTTCCTGAAAGCAATCTGCTGCCAAATTCAGACGGACTTAAGAGCCCTCTGATGTGCCTTAATCAGGCAAGGTACGGCATTGCGTGGGGTGTGGTAGGGTCAATGATGGCCTGTTATCACAGCTCATTAACCTATGCTCAGTCAAGAGTTCAGTTCGGAAAGCCGATAGCAGGATTCCAGATGACTCAGCAGAAACTTGTTTACATGGTTACAGAAATCACAAAATCCCAGCTTATGAATCTCCAGCTCGGAAGGCTGAAAGACAGCGGACAGCTCAGGTTCCAGCAGGTTTCAATGGCAAAAAGAAATAATTGTGATATTGCGCTCGATATTGCACGTGTGGCAAGAGAAATTCACGGCGCAAATGGTATTCTTGATGAATACCCCGTTATGAGACATGCTGCAAATCTTGAATCCGTAAAGACTTACGAGGGAACTCACGAGATGCACACACTCATTGTGGGTGAAGATATAACGGGATTACCGGCATTTAACTAAAAAAAGACCGTCCGAACCCCGGACGGTTTTTTTGTATCTGAAAGAAGGAATCAGCATGGATAACAGCAAATTTTTGTATGAAGGGATAACCTTTGATGATATTCTTATTCTTCCTGCACGGTCTGAAGTGCTCCCGAGAGAAGTGAATATCACAACCAGACTAAGCCGCGGAATCACACTCAATATTCCTTTCCTCTCTGCTGCTATGGATACAGTCACTGAATCTGCCATGGCAATAGCTATTGCGCGTGAGGGCGGAATAGGTATCCTTCATAAAAACATGCCCATTGAGAGACAGTGCGAAGAAGTGGATAAGGTTAAACGTTCAGAAAGCGGGATGATTATGCATCCTGAGACGCTGACAGCCGATCATACAATAGCTGATGCACTCAACCTTATGAGAAAGTTTTCAATCTCCGGAATCCCCATTGTTGACGGGGGCGGCAGGCTTGTGGGAATACTCACAAACCGTGACCTCAGATTTGTGCATAATACAGCCGCTCCTATTAAAGAATTCATGACTGCCGAAAATCTTGTGACCGCAACGGTGGGCACCGATCTCACAAAAGCTGAAATACTTTTGCAGCAGCACAGAATAGAAAAACTCCCTGTTGTTGATAAAAAGGGCGTTCTTAAAGGATTGATTACCTTCAAGGATATACAGAAGAAGAAAAGATACCCGGCAGCATGTAAAGATGAGCATGGCCGCCTCAGGGTTGGAGCAGCAGTGGGTGTCACAAAGGATACGGCAGAAAGGGTGGGTGAACTGCTCAGATACGGTTCTGATGTTATTGTGATTGATACCGCACACGGACATTCTGCAGGTGTAATGAAAACGATTAAAGAGGTTAGAAAAAAGTTTAAGGATATCCAGTTAATTGCAGGTAATATTGGCACTTATGAGGCCGCAGCTGATCTTGCGGATCTGGGTGTTGATGCCGTTAAAGTGGGTATAGGGCCCGGATCAATCTGTACCACAAGAGTTATTGCAGGTATAGGCGTGCCTCAGATTTCGGCCATAATGGAAGTTTACAGGGCGGTTAAAGATAAAGGCATACCCGTAATAGCTGACGGCGGAATTAAATATTCAGGTGATATTGCCAAGGCAATTGCAGCCGGAGCTGATTCTGTCATGATAGGCGGATTGTTTGCCGGAGTGGACGAGAGTCCCGGTGAGAAGGTTTTATACGAAGGCAGGAGCTTCAAGATGTACCGCGGCATGGGATCGCTTCAGGCAATGAAAGAAGGAAGCAAAGACAGATACTTCCAGGATGCGGAAGATGACATAAAGAAACTTGTTCCCGAAGGAATTGAAGGCAGAGTGCCGTATAAAGGTCAGCTTTCTGATATTGTTTATCAGCTGGTCGGCGGGCTTAAAGCCGCAATGGGCTACACAGGCTCAAAAACCATAGAGGATCTCAAAAATGCCAGATTTATCAAGATTACCAGTGCAGGCCTGAGAGAGAGCCATCCACATGACGTTACAATTACAAAAGAAGCTCCCAATTATCAGAAGAGCTGATTTAAGTTATTTAATAATAAGGAATTAATACGGAACATTTAACCAAAAGGGTACAGCGCCTCACAGATGAGTTCGCAAAGAAAAAGATCAGAAGCGCGGTACTCTCGTCAAAGAATGCGGTCAGATACTTTTCAGGATTCCCGGGATCTGACGCCCTCATTATTTTTGCCCGCGATAAGTATTATCTTTTGAGTGACGGCAGGTATGAGAATGCCCTCTCTTCTTATTCAGGTCCTTTTGAACCGGTAATCAGGAAAAATGATCTGGCTACGGAGCTCGAAAAACTTATCCCGGCTAAGACAAAACAAATTGCTCTTGAATACAATCATACTGATCTCGGCAAATTCACCATTCTGAAAGGACTTTTTCCTTTTGCTGATTTTATCAATGCTGATGAAACAGTGAATCAGGTGAGTTCAGTGATGGATAAGGAAGCGCTGAAACATCATAAAAAAGCATCTGACATTGTTAAGAAATCTGTGCTCGCAATCGGCGAAGAGGATCTTATCGGGAAAACTGAAAAATGGATAAAAGGAAAGATAATCCAGCTTTTGTATGAAGGCGGTGCCGATGAGCTTTCTTTTGATCCCATTGTTGCGGCGGGCAAAAACTCTGCGAACCCGCATCACAAACCGGGCAATACGAAAGTCGGCAAAAATGATGTTTTACTCATTGATCTGGGCTGCACTGTTGAAGGTGTCTGCTCCGATATAACCAGAATGCTCACTCCTGAAGAAGGCTATGCCAAAGGATTTGATGCAGTTTATGATTTTGTTCTTGATATGCTTGTTGAAGCAGGTGAATACATTAAACCGGGAATGAAGGCGGGAGAGGCTGATAAATTAATCAGGGAGAAGTTCCATGAAACCGGCCTCGGTGAATTTTTCCCTCATGCTTTGGGTCATGGTGTCGGTTATGATATTCATATTTATCCGAGAATCGGGAGCAATTCAGATGATTTAATCACCGAAGGGCAGCTTCTTGCTATTGAACCCGCAGTTTATTTCCCGGGGAAATTCGGGATCAGGATTGAGGATAATTTCCTTGTGGGAGCTGACGGGTGCGAAAATTTAACACGGTTCTGATATGTTTAAGGTTTTAGTAATTTCTTATTATTTCCCGCCGAAAGGTCTCAGCGGAGTTCAGCGGACACTCAAGTTTGTAAAATATATGCCGCAGAACGGATGGTCACCCACAGTTCTGACAAGCGGTGACATTGCATATTATGCCTATGATGATAAACTGAACAAAGATCTTGCAGATCCCGCAATTTCGGTTGTGAGGGTTAACGGCAAAGAAATTAATTCGTTGCTTGGCAAAAGAAAAATTATTTCAATACCGCCGGAGTGGTTCAGGAAGGTATTAAAATTCTTCTCATCCCTTTTTTATATCCCTGATAATAAATGGTCATGGGGCAAGGCTGCCTTTAAGGAAGCTTCCAAACTGCTTGAAAAGGAAAAGTTTGACCTGATATTTGTTACGGGCCCCCCGTTCTCCTCGGTTCCGTTTGCTGTTAAACTGAAGAAAAAATTTAATATTCCTCTGGTTGTTGATTACCGTGATCTCTGGTTCGGCAATCATTTTGCCGTTTACCCGACCCCGCTCCACCGGGTTCTGATCAAATCAATGGAGTACGCCGCATTAAAAGAGGTGAATAAAATCACAGTTACGAACAGGCGAATCAAAGAGAAACTAAAGGAAGTTTATCCATTCCTTAAATTTGATGATATTCTCATTGTTCCGCACGGATTTGATATAGAGGATATTGAAAAGGCATCTGGTTATCCCAAGCTGACAAAAAAAATGGTGATAATGTATTCGGGTATATTTTATGAGTACATCACGCCAAAATATTTCCTTCTTGCATTTAAGAAACTGGTAAAAGAACGTCCTGAGATTGCATCGGATATTGAGCTGCATTTTGCAGGATTTTTCAGAAAAGAAAATCACAGGCTGGTGAGAAAGCTGAACCTTCAGAACTGGGTTGTTGACCATGGTTATCTCAGCCACGACGATGCCCTGAAAAAAGTCATGGCCGCAGATCTTTTATGGTTTATGGTGGGCAAGGGTAAAAATGCGGATACCATCTCTTCAAGCAAGCTGTTTGAGTATTTCGGGACAAAAAAGCCGGTTCTTGCATCTCTTCCGGAAGGTGCGCTCAAAATGTACTCAAGGGAGTATGCAG
>JABWCA010000201.1 GCA_013359345.1 Ignavibacteriaceae bacterium | reverse complement strand
CCAGGTACAGACAAACAGAATGTTTAATATCAGTCTTGGCAGAGATTCACTTAATCCCTCTGTTCATGAAAGTATGTCATTCAATTTCCAGTCTGTGCCAAGATTACCGGTTCCCGGTACAGTTTTCAGGTTTACCCAGGTAAATTCTTCTCCTATTCCTGCCGGTACTTATTCTGTAGGTCCTAATGGTCAGTATAAAACAATCAGTGAGGTGGCAACCAATCTTAACGTCAGAGGAATCGCCGGTCCGGTTGTTTTTGAATTAGAGGGGGGAATATATGATGATATTCTGCATCTTTCCGATATAAACGGAACATCACAGCAGAATACAATTACCATCAGACCTGCTCAGGGAGCAGAAGTTACGCTTAAACCAACAAACGGAAATACAACCGGAAATACAATAAGTGATGCTGATAATATAATCAGATTTTCCGGGGTATCATGGGTAACATTACAGGATATCAAACTTCTTTCCGATACAACAGTAAATTCGGCAAAACAGGTTTATGAAAACGGTATTTTCCTTATTAACTCTCTGGTCAGCCTTAACTCCGGCAGCTCGGGGCGGGGTTGTAAATTTAATACATTCAAAAATATTTCATTAGATCTGAATGCTTCTCAGAATACAAGCGCACCATTTTCATATGGTGTGTTCTCATATAATCCAAACACAAACCTTGATGACAGCACTTACTCTAATAGTTATAATACATTCACGAACTTAAAAGTTGAAGATTTTTCGGGTGTTGGCGTCTATTTTTTTGGTCTGACTTATAATAATCCCGGCATAGGGAATAAAATAACAGGGGTGAACGGGAGGAGCTTCATCGGTAACGCGTCACCTTCATCACAAACCTCTTCAATTTCAATAACCGGCATTAATGCATTCAGGCAGATTGATTTAACCATTGAAAATACTGACATTTCGGACATTAATGCCACGGCACTTAACGGTGGACTCATTTATGGCATTAATATTAATAACTTTGATGATTCAACTTATGCGCCGGGCGGAATAATCAATTTGAGAAACAATAAGATCTCCCGCCTGACACTCGGCACTCTGCCTTCCACACCTTCAGTGATGAATGCATGGGTTGCCGGAATCTCGATCCAAAGAGTGAGATCAGGCACAGTCACAAACATTACCGGAAACGAAATTTATGGGTTACGCGCAAATGCTCCCGGCACACAGACATCCTTACAGGGGATCAGATGCGCATCAGGACACGCCTCAAACCCGACTACAAACAATATATTCAATAATGTGATTTATGATCTGATATCAGCAGATTTTCAGCATAATTCTTTCTCAGTTAATGGTATCAGTGTTAATGCCCCGGGCGGAGGCAGTATTTCAGCAAAAGTTGATAATAATACAGTTTTCTTCGGCGCCTCTGAAGGATCGCAATCTGTAAAATTATTCTCGGCCTGTCTTAACTTATCAAATCCAGGAAACGGAACTATAAATATCAGAAACAACATTTTTATAAACAATTCACAGCCGGGCACATCAGGTGAAGGTAATGCTCTGGCAGTAAGAGCTGATGATGAGGCAGTTTTTGATAAGATCTCTGCGCAATCAAATAACAATATTTATTGGGTGGGCACTCCCGGATTAACCCGGGGAGTTTCCGGATACGGCTCCGTAATAAACGGCACACTCGAACAACATATTCTGGCTTTATTCAATCAGTCTGGAACCGGAAACAGAGATTATAATGCCATATACACGGTTCCTGACTTTATAAATTCATCTGTTATCCCTTACAATCTTAAAATAAACAGTGCCACACCTTCTCAGGCAAACAGCGCCGCAATTCCTGTTGCAGGTCTCACAACAGATAAAGACGGGAATGCAAGAAGTGCAACCACACCTGATATAGGAGCATATGAGTTTGCGGGCATCGATGATGATAAAAGCTCACCTCTGACTGATATGAACGCTTTGCCGGTATTGCTGCCGCAGGGTCAGACAATTACATTCAAAGCATACTTTAAGGACAGAAACGGAGTTGCTCAGGGGGAGTCTCAGCCCAGAGTTTATTACAAAACACAAAGGATGTCAGGCTATTTATCTGAGACCGGAACTCCCGTATCATCAGATACATTGCAGTTTACAGTTAATCCGGCTTCGGTAAACGCACAGGCCAGCGACACACTTTACATTTACGTTGCCTCACAGGATAATAACGGAACTCCGAACGGCGGAACATATCCTTATGGCGGATCAGGAAGCAACCCTCCCGGTTCAGTTGCTCCTGCCACAACCTATCTCGTAGTGGTTCAGGGAGCTCCTCTGGCCGGTGATTATACAGTAGGGTTAAGCGCATTCAACAAAGCCACCGGTAAAAATATTGTTTATGATCCCGATTCCCGCGTAACAGGCAATTCAACCGGACTGCTTGAAAACGGACAGCCTTATGAAGGTCCTCTTTTCATAACCAACGGTACTGAGGCGGTTTATGCAACCATTTCTCAGGCTGTAAATGAGTACCGTACAAGAGGTATTTCAGGCAACACAAATTTCATTCTTGTTGATACAGGCTATGTGGTGAATTCACAGCTTGATCTCACCACCCTTTCACAGGCTAAGCCGAATGCAAATGCAAGGCTTCGGATTAAACCCGGTGCAGGTGTAAACGCAGCAATAAGAGGCGAGGTTGAAGCCGCGCTCTTCAGACTTGGTGATTCCTTTATTGAAATTGACGGATCAAATTCAGGAGCATCAACCAGAAACCTCAGGGTTTTCAATACAAAGCATAGCAATCTTTCAAACTGTGTTCTGGGTTACGGAAGTGATCTGATAATAAAGAATATTAGTTTCACAGGTCCCGATTCGTCGCTTGCGTTCGGAGTCCAGCTTGTTGCATCAAGAAGATCTCAGATCATTAATAATTCAGTTGAAGCGTTCTCAAGAGGCATTGTACTTGAACCGGGCTGTGATTCGGTCTCAATACTTCGTAATAATATAGGAAGTAAACAGAATGGTAAAAGAATCAGCACAACAGGCATTCTTGTACAGTCAGGTATTGGCTTCAGGATTGAGGAAAATTCAATCATAAGTATTGCGGGTAACCCGAATTCAAATGTAATGGGAATTCAGATTAATTTTGATCAGTCGGGTACTTCTCCCATAAACGGATTGATTAACAGAAATGTAATATCAGACATAGACAATACAAGCAGTACCTCAGCAACACTCGGTTCTACCGGAATTCATATATCTGCTAACAATTCACAGGCATATATTTCTGTTACAAATAATGTCATTTCCGATATAAGAGGCTCTGCAAGATCAAGCATCTTCTATTCACCCAGAGGTATTGTAATAAGCAGCACCGGTCAGGTATCTGTAATAAACAATTCAATCCGTCTTGCCGGTGAGCTGAACACTCCCTCAGGTAACACCTTTACAGCAGGAATTATGATTACGGGCGCACCCTACACAGGAATCAATCTGCTTAACAACATTATTTCCAACAGGTTAACCAACACAGGTGCGGGCAATCTTATGCAGTTCGGCCTTTTCATGAGCACCGGAAGCGTACTCAACAACTTTGATTTTAATCTCTTTGATCACCCTGAAAGTCAAGGAAGAATGATGTGGCTGAGCTCAAGGTACATTAGCAGACCCGATAGTTTGGTACTTCTTTTCAACAAAGGTGTTTATTCGTTCCTGGGTGAAATCCAGTACGCAGACACATCACTCTTAAAACCCGATCTGGAAAGTCCTTCAGCGTTTTATGCCGATGGGTTTGGTTACCCCGCCGGATTATCGGTTGATATTATCGGAAACACCAGAAGCGTCTCAGTTGAAGAGGGACCCGTTGATCTCGGCGCCTATGAATTCACTCCCAATGTTGAACCTCCGGTGGTTGTGCCTAATCCCCCGCCGGCTTCGGGTGGCACATCAACAATTGTTCTCAACGGAATAAACCTGGGTGAAATAGAATGGGGTACCGGAGGCAATCTCCCCGCAAATGTGACTTTTCAGTTTTTCCCGGGATTTTTCCAGACCGAAGCGGTGAAATATATTTTCGGAAGATGGAAACTGAATATGACGGGAGGTTCAGGTTATACTTACACACTTAAAATGAAGACTTCTCAGCAGATGCTGGGCGGAAATCTCCCTGCCAATCTCAGATCTGCAGAACTGATAAACGGAACCTGGGCTTTTGCAGGACAAAGTTCCTTTACTGCTAACAGAGTTAATATTGCGGGCCTGAACAGAGGAGGAATGTTCACACTTGTTTCAGCATTTTACACTCTTTCTGCACCGCTTCAGCCTGCAAACGGCGCATTGGTAAATTCAGGGGTTACACTCCGCTGGTCTGCATTAGGCGCGGGAGCCCCTCTGTGTAAAGATTGCAACCAGAACACTAAAAAAGATGACGAAGGCCGGGCAATCAGTTACAATCTGCAGGTTGCAGAGGATTCATCATTTACATTGCAGAATACTTACAGTGTGTCTGATACATTTTTTACTGTTTCATCACTGCCGGAGAATGTTGTGAGATACTGGAGAGTGGCAGGAGTTGAAAACGGATTCCTCACAGGCTATTCAGATAAATTCATGTTCTCTGTTAAACTGAATTCACCCGGCAATCTGCAGGCTGTATCACCGCAATATAACAGAGTGAACCTGACCTGGAACGATAACTCATCAGCCGAAACCGGTTATTCACTTGAACGGAAAAACGGGGATTCCGCTTCTTCAAATATCTATTCTGAAGTGGCCCTTTTACCGGCAGGAACAACTTCATTTACAGACACAACGGTATCAGGAAATTCCGGTTACACTTACCGGATTAAGGCATTAAGCCAGTCAAATTACTCCGATTACAGTAATCAGGCGCAGGTTGTCACTCTTGTTCCGGTTGAACTTGCTTCATTCAGCGGAACCGTAAGCGGTCAGGAAGTAATTCTCAACTGGACAACTTCTTCTGAAAAGAATAACCTCGGATTTGAAATAGAAAGAAAGCTGAATGATGAATGGCAGAAGATCGGTTTCATGAACGGTCACGGCACCACAACAGAAATCAGTTCTTATACCATGACAGACAGCTACAAGGATATCTCCTTCAAAGGTTCAGCCGAATATCGTATCAGACAGATTGATTTTGACGGAAGCTCTTCTTACCCGGGTTTAATTTCAGTTGAGGTTGACTTTACCCCAAAAGAGTATGCACTTTACCAGAATTATCCTAATCCATTTAATCCGTCTACAATCGTAAAATATGCCCTCCCGTTTGAGAGCAAAGTTACCATGCAGGTTTTTGATCTGAAGGGAGAACTGATTGCTGAGCCTGTTAACGGAATACAGAACACCGGCTATTATGAAGTTGCTATCAATGCCGGCCGTTTGGCTTCAGGTATGTATCTGTATGTTATAAACGCCTCCCCTGTTTCAGGCGGAGAGAGCTTCAGACAGATTAAAAAGATGATACTGATGAAATAAAGGATTTGAACAATTGCGGCGGGCTGCAACATTCCCGCCGCAATGTACTTGACCGGAGTCGGATATTAAAAAAACCGTGTCCCGGATACCGCCCGCTTCTTTACAGAGTAATCGTACTGAAATATGATATCGGGACCGCTAAAAATTAACTGCAAAAAATTAAAAATTAGTTGTTGCCGAATATTTGAACATAACCTCAATTTCCCAGTTGGGATTTGCTGCCACTTCTGCTGAATCAATCGGAGCCTTGGTAACAAGAAATATTGCATAACCATCAAGAGCTTTCGTAGCCCAGATATCACCCGCCCTTAAAGGATTAGCTGCAAAATTTGTGGTGCCGAATTTAGTTGTATCAATCGATTTTACATCTTCAAGTTTTGTGGCAGTCATCTTATAAACTTTTTCTGTCGTGGCTCTGTACCAGAGAGATTTTCCGTATACATTTGTACCCGAATTATCAGGTGTCCATGCAATTGTTTCTCCGTCTGCTGCAAAAGTAGGATCAGTGTTGTTCTGAGATCCGGCCTTTTTAGACCAGTCATAACCATAATGATTTATCTTTGCACTTGTTATACCCGAATCACCTGTGGGATTCACCGTATTATCTTCTTTTGAACAGCCTGTTAACAAAACAGCAATCAGAAAGGAAAGAAGTGTTAACTTTTTCATGATATTTTCCATTTATTTGTTGTGAGTATTTTCAGATCGTAGTGTTTCACCACAATTTTTACAGTATTTAGCATACGGATTGGAAATCACTGCAGAGCAGTTTTTACATTCCGCAATTAATTTGCATCCGCACAAAGAGCAATAAATATCTGTCTCCTCAGAAGAACAGAAATAACCGCAAATCGGGCAGAGTTTGAATCGTTTATTCAGTGATGCATTTTTTATCTCTTCCATATAATATCAGTTTCAAAATGTGTGCCGTTATAAAAATCACATAATGGGTCATTTTAGTGTGGTAATTCCTCTCTTTTTTAATTATTTTTGTTGCTTTAGCGCATTACAATGTAACTTAACCAGACTACAACGTTGATTTTAATATTCTTTCTGCTTTTTTTCTCCGTCTGCACTCCGGCCCGGGATGACGGTATATCACGATGGGAAAAATTTGCTTCCACAGGCTATGAAAATCTGGTTCTGCTGGGTGGTGCTGATGAAAATGATTTATGGTGCACCACAAACCGGGGAGAAATTATCCATTTTGTAAAGACCCGACCGCACATATTTACTCTTCCTGAAAAGTCCGTTAAAAATATCTATTCTTATCTTTTTCTGCCTGACCGTATCTATATCTCAGTTATCAGGGAAGATTATTCTTCGGCTCTTTATCGTTTTAAAGATGGTCTTTTTTATAAGTATGACACTCCTTTCTCAGTACCCGTTAAGGGAATGATAAGTATGGGAAATGACTCGCTTCTTATCTATGGCGACTGGGGCATGCTTTACACATTGAAAAATGGTGAGAATCCTGAAAAAATCAGTTCCGGGATAAGGAATCATATCTTAAGTGCCCGGAAAGCTGCCGGCGGTGAGATCTATCTCGGAACAAGATCAGAAGGAATATGGCGACTCAAAGATGGAAGGTTCACTCAGCTTAAAATGACGAATCCTGAGAGGAAAGAAATTACAGGGTTCAGTGAGGACAGCTTAGGCGACTTATATGCCATAACTTCAGAATCTGAAATTCTGATTCTTAAAGGTGATGAATTTATTTACACAGATGCCAACAGGATGATGTTCCTGTTCACAGAAACACCTGCCGGATCACCGGGAATTTTTAATGCCAGGTATTCAGAATCTCTCCCGTCCGGTATAAAGCTGACCAGGAATCTCAAAATCACTAATTATAAAATGCTTGATAACGGCACCATAGCGGGTGTAAGCTCCTCAGGTGATTTCTACAGACATTCTTTCAGCAGCACTCCTGAGTTCGCAGAACTCTCATCTGAATACGGTCTTAACCAAAATCTTTTTATGC
>JABWCA010000200.1 GCA_013359345.1 Ignavibacteriaceae bacterium | reverse complement strand
GATGATTTCAGTAAAGGCATCAACACTGCCGATCCGCATCTTAAAATCTATTCTATGATAACCGGACAGATAAACGAGCACCTCATTGATATGGGGCAATCGGTTGAGGCACTCCAGAAAATGCTGACAATTGTAAATCTTGACAGAGTGCTTGTGAAAGGATATATCTCACCCGAGGAGGGGAATTATGTAAGACAGGGCGATGCGGTCTGTATTTCGCAAAAAGAGATGGCCGATAAAATCTGCAATTCTGTTATCACATCCCTTAACCCCGCGCTTGATGAGAGGAATAAATCTGTTGTGGCAAACATACTGGTTGCAACTGTAAACGGATTTCCCAAACCGGGTCTTAATGTAAGGCTTTCAATCACTTCAAAAACCGGTGTGCCTGCAATTACCGTGCCTCTGAGTGCTGTTGTTTATGAGGGTGATAACCCGGTGGTGTTTGTGAAAACCGATGAAAGAACATACGAAAAGAGGATTATTAAGGGGACAAAACTGACGGGTGACAAGCTCGTTGTTGAGTCAGGTCTTCAGGAAAATGAGGAGGTTGCCGTAACGCAGCTTTTCAGTCTGAAGGCGCTTAACAGATTTGAAAAGTATTCGGCAGAGTGAAGGGTTAGCGGTTCAGAAATATGTTAAATAAAATAATCGATTTCAGTTTAAAGCAGAAGTTTGTGGCCCTGAGTCTTGTCATTCTGATGGCGGCGGGAGGGTACAAGGCTTTTTCGGAGCTGCCGATAAACTCTCTGCCCGATGTAACCCCCGTTCAGGTGCTTGTAATAACCAAAGCGGGGCGCTATTCTCCCTATGATGTTGAAAAGCTGGTGAGCTACCCTATTGAGACCGCTATGAACGGCCTGCCTGATGTTGTGCAGGTGAGGTCAGTTTCACAGTTCGGGCTTTCTGCCGTAACTGTTGAGTTTGAGGAAAACACCGATATCTATTTCGCCAGATCAATGGTGAGCCAGAGGCTGCAGTCAATCGGGGATGAACTCCCTGATGGTGTATCGGCACCGCAGCTTGGACCCATATCAACCGCACTCGGTGAGATTTATCAGTACACGGTTAAGGGGGAGGGCTATTCACTCACCGAACTGAGAACAATTCAGGACTGGATAATTGCGCCGCAGCTCAAGACCATAAGGGGTGTAACGGAGATTAACTCATTCGGCGGATTTGTGAAGCAGTACGAGGTTTCTGTGCTGCCGGGAAAGCTGAGGGCGTACAATATCGGGCTGAAAGAAGTGATTGATGCCATCTCAATGAATAACAGTGTTTCGGGGGGTAACTTTCTGGAGCACAACCGTGAGCAGTATATTATCCGCGGGTTCGGCCAGATCAGAAACAAACAGGATATTGAAGATATCATTGTAACCAATATTAACAACAAACCCGTTTTCATCAGGGATGTCTCCGACGTAAAGTTAACAGAACAGCTCAGGCAGGGAGGCGTTACCCAGGATGGGAAAGGTGAGGTTGTAACAGGTATTATAATGATGCTCAGGGGAGGCAATGGTGCAGAGGTGATTGATAATATCGAGGAGAAACTGCAGACCGTTGCAACGAGTCTCCCCGAGGGTGTTACGATAGAAAAATTTTATGATCAGTCTGAGCTGATTGACAGAACAACAAAAACCGTTTCAACAAACCTGCTCGAAGGAGGTTTTTTCGTTATTGCGGTGCTACTGCTTCTGCTTGGTGAAATTAAAGGTGCGCTCATTGTTGCCTCGGTTATCCCCTTCTCAATGCTCTTTGCTTTTATTGGAATGAGGGAGTTTGGTCTGGCTGCAAACCTGATGAGTCTGGGTGCAATAGATTTCGGTATGGTTGTGGATGGCTCTGTGGTTATGGTCGAAAATATCGTGCATAAGCTGCAGGAGGAAAAAGAGAGGTCAGTCTTCAGTGTCATAAGGGAATCGGCTCATGAAGTCTCCCGGCCTATCTTCTTCGGCGTTCTGATAATCCTGATGGTGTATGTGCCGATTATGACTTTCAGCGGTATGGAGGGCATACTGTACACTCCCATGGCTATAACGGTCGGGGCTGCTGTTCTGGGTTCACTGCTTTTGACCCTGGTGTATATTCCTGCCATTGCGGCAATCATATTCAGAAAAGGGGTTAAGCCGCGTAAAAATTATCTTATTGATTACCTTAAGCCGCGCTATCAGCGGTTCCTTGAAAAGTACCTCAGCAATACAAAGATCACTTTCTCTGTTGCCCTGGTGGTGTTTGTGATCTCGATGTTCATTGCCACAAGGCTGGGCACAGAGTTCCTTCCGGAGCTTGATGAGGGGTCAATTCTGATTGAACAGGTGAGAATGCCCTCGGTGACTCTGCAGGAATCGATAGAAAATGCAAACTGGCTGGCGGGAATTCTGGTGAAAAAGATACCCGAGATCAAAACCGTTGTGCCAAAAACAGGACGCTCTGATCTTGCCAATGACTGGATGGGTGTGCATCAGACGGATGTCTGGGTTGTGCTGAAGCCGCATGACGAGTGGCGCTCCGGTATGACAAAGGAAGATATAATTGCAGAAATTGAACCTTATCTTCAGTCAGAACCCGGTTTGTCCTACAATTTCACTCAGCCGATAGCAATGAGGGTGGATGAACTTACCAGCGGTGTTAAATCTGATCTTGCAGTTCAGATATATGGTGAGGACCTCGATACCCTTAATCATATCGGGAAAAGGATTGAGGCGATAGTGCAGAAACTGCCCGGAACGGCAAACTTCTATCTGGAGCAGTCAACCGGTCAGCCATATCTCACCATTGAAATTGACAGGCAGTCGGTGGCTCAGTACGGACTCAATGTTGATGACGTGCAGACAATCATTGAAGCCGGAATAGGCGGAATGGTTAGCTCTGAAGTTTTTGAAGGGCAGCGCAGATTTGATATCGTGGTGAGGTTCAGTGAAGATATCCGCGATAATTTTGCGAAAATAATGGAGCTTCCGGTGCATCTGCCGGGCGGAGATTTCATTCCGCTGAAAAGACTGGCAAAAATAGTGCCTCAGGAAGGCCCGCGTGAGATTGCACGTGAAAACGGATGGCGAAGGCTCATACTCGCAATAAATCTTGAGAACATAGATATAGGAACTTACGTTGCGAGGCTTAAGAGCGAAATAGATAAGGATGTAAGAATTCCGGCCGGAAATTTTATCGAGTACGGCGGATCCTTTGAAAATCAGCAGCGCGCAATGAATCATCTTATGATTGTTGTTCCCCTCTCACTCTTTATAATTATTGCGCTCATGTATGTCATGTTCGGAAAGATGAAGTATGCATTGCTTATACTCCTGAATCTGCCGTTTGCACTATCAGGCGGAGTGGTTCTGCTGTGGGTGCGCGGATTGTATCTCTCGGTATCAGCAAGCATCGGGTTTGTTGCGCTGTTTGGTGTGGCTGTTCTTAACGGCATTGTGCTGGTATCGCATCTTAACGAGCTGCGTGAAAAAGGGATGTCGCTTTCGGATGCGGTGATTACGGGTTCTGCAAACAGGCTGCGCCCCGTGCTGATGACGGCTCTTGTTGCCAGTCTCGGTTTTATCCCGATGGCATTTAACACGGGCCCCGGCTCCGAAGTGCAGCGCCCGCTGGCAACAGTGGTTATCGGGGGACTTGTTACCTCAACTCTCCTTACACTGATGGTGCTCCCGTCTGTTTATTACTTCATCGAGAGACGGAGTAAAAAGAACGGGGATGAAGAAGAGCAGGATACAGCTGCGGCTCCTGAGCCCGAAGTTTCACCGTGCAGCTGATGGCAATTCAGTAATTTTAAGCAGGCCGTTCCATTTAATCAGGGGGCGGCCTTTTTTATTGAAGCATCAGGAAGATTTTCTCCGAATCAAATCGTGCTTTCAGCCATGCTTCAATTTTGCCTTTGTTCTGCATAATTTTTGCCGGGGCATCACTTTTAATAACTGCAGCATAACCGGGGATATCTTCTGTTTTACCTTCCTCAGCAAAAAAGCTTACCTTAGAAACTGCAATGGCTGTGATCTCCGGAAATATTGCCTTTATTTCCCTGAGAATTTTGGGTCCCTGTCCTCCCAGATTAACAAGGCTGTCATATCGTGCCTCGCTGGCCTGCAGAAGTGATTTAAGGCGGTTTATTTCTGTTTTAAAGCCTTCGGTCTGGGTGAGTTCCTTGTTGAAATCAGAGAGGTTAAGGCCCTGCTGAAACACCACATTAACATCTTCAAGCCCGAAATCCTTTGTCTTGGCCTGTATCTGGCTTTTCAGAAGTGAATCAAGCGTGCGGCCGCCGTAAATAAGTTTAATTTCTCTTTTCGCAACGTCAATTTCGTTTTTCAGGAGGAAACCGCCTTCCACTATCGTAATGTTGCTGATGTATCTGTTGGCATTAAATTCAAACTGCTCTTTTTTAACGAGGGTGTATCCGAAATAAATGCTGGGTACGGTTGTGATGAATACTATTGCCATTATCCATCTGTTGGCGCTGGTACGCTGCTTTTCATTGATCATCGCCTTGATCGGGAACTTCAGAAACTTGGTTGTTAGGAGCGTGGCGAGCGCTATGAAAACAGTGTTGATGGTGAAAAGGTAGAATGCCCCGAAAAAGAAAGTCCATTTTGTGGTTGCCAGACCGTAACCGGCGGTACAGAGCGGAGGCATAAGAGCAGTTGCAATTGCCACACCCGGGATTACGTTACCCTTGTTTTTGGTTGTTGTTGCCACAATTCCCGCCAGACCGCCGAACAGTGCAATCAGTACATCATATATTGTGGGGCTCGTTCTTGCAAGCAGCTCTGAATATGCATCAGATAAGGGTGTTATTGCAAAATAGACCGTTGAGGCCAGAAGACTTGCGCCCACCGCAAACCCGAAATTATAAAGGGCCTTTTTGAGGAGATCAAAATCATAAGTCGCTATTGAATACCCGATTCCGGTTATCGGTCCCATCAGCGGAGAGATAAGCATCGCACCGATTATAACCGCCGTTGAATTGACGTTAAGGCCTATTGATGCAATCACGATTGCGAATATCAGGATCCAGAGATTGGTGCCCCTGAATACAATGTTCTTTTCCACAATGTCATGGATGGTATCAAAATTTTCTTTTTCTTCGGTGAGCCTGAGGGCGCTCAGTAGTTTTTCTATCATGCAGCAGAACAGTTTGTAATGAAATTAATGAATTGTTATTATTAAGATTGCTCCGTTCTTCATTTTAACTATTATTTCGTTTAAAATCAAGAATAAAGAATTACATGGCTGGCAATGCGGTAAATTTTACCGGCCTGAATTATCCCGGAGAATGGATTTTCAGGTTTGGTTTCAGTGCCGGATATTTCCGTTCTGTCTGACAAAGTGCCGGATATTTCCGTTCTGTCTGACAATCAAATGCTGAGAAGCAGCACCCGTGAGAATCGGAAATAATCACCTGCCGCGGATCATAGTTTATTCTGAACCGGTTCCGCAGAAATCAAACAATACCGGGAAAATAGCAGCGGGATCTCTGGCTCCTCTCAGGTTACGTCCAGGTGGTAGTCAAAGAATTAAAGAGTTCTAAAAAACTCAGGGTAAGTGAGATTATGCCCGCAACACCCTGGGAATCACACAACAACAGTTGAGAAAGACGCAAAAAAAAAAGGCCATCCGGATTTCAAAACCGGACGGCCGTAAAATTTCAGAAGACCTGAGCAGGTTATGCTATGGTAACTTCTTTTGTAAGGTAAACATCCTGAATGAGGTTAAGGAGTTTAACGCCTTCACCCATGGGTCTCTGGAACGCTTTACGTCCGGAGATTAAGCCCATACCGCCGGCTCTCTTGTTGATAACTGCTGTTGCGCATGCTTCAGCGAAATCGTTATCGCCTGAGGCTCCGCCTGAGTTAATGAGACCTGCACGGCCGAGGTAATTATTGATAACCTGATATCTGGTTAAATCAATCGGGTGGTCTGTGGTTAACTCGGAGTAAACTTTTTTGTGGGTTTTTCCGAATTTCAGAGCATTGTAACCGCCGTTGTTCTCGGGGAGTTTCTGTTTAATGATATCAGCTTCAATTGTAACGCCGAGGTGGTTTGCCTGTCCGGTTAAATCTGCCGACACATGATAATCTTTTTCAGCGGTCTTGAATGCATTGTTTCTGGTGTAGCACCATAAAATGGTGGCCATGCCTTTTTCATGAGCGTATGAGAAAGCTTCAGTGATCTCGAGGATCTGTCTGCGGCTTTCTTCGCTTCCGAAGTAAATTGTTGCGCCTATTGCGGTGCAGCCCATGTTCCATGCATCGTCAATTGAGGCATAGAGGGTCTGATCGTAAATATTGGGATAACTGAGAATTTCGTTGTGGTTAATTTTCAGAACAAACGGGATTTTGTGAGCATATTTTCTTGCAACTGAACCAAGCACGCCGAATGTTGAGGCAACAGCGTTGCATCCGCCTTCAATGGCCAGCTTAACGATGTTTTCAGGATCGAAATAATCAGGGTTGGGAGCAAAAGAAGCACCTGCGGAGTGTTCGATTCCCTGGTCAACAGGTAAAATCGAAAGGTAACCTGAACCGGCTAATCTTCCTGTGTTAAAAAGTGACTGTAGGCTTTTCAGTACATTAATGTTTCTGTCTGTGGGGGCAAAAATTCTGTCAACGAAATCAGGGCCGGGTAAATGTAATTTTTCTTTCGGGAATATGGCTTTATGATTAAGTAAATAATCACCATCTTTTCCCAGGAGTTCGGTTATTTTGTCTATCATTTCATCTCCGTTAAATAAATTATTTTTTGGATATTATGTAATTTATTGAATTAAAGACAGGAATGAAAGGAAAAGAGAGCGTGATCATGATAAAAAATGGTAATTACATAAATTGCAGTATTATTGAGCGCAGTAACCGGGGCATCTTACTGATTTGCGATTAAATAAATTAAATGCATCCCCAGACTCCGGTTTCCTGAGTCAGTTTATAATTTTTATGCAGCTCCCCCGTCAGTTTTAATGGTGTGCATCAGTGCCGGTGCAGCTCTCATCTCTCCTTATTTGTAAATGTCTTTCTCTGAACCAGCATCTGTGGCGGGAAACAGGATTTTACTGCGGAATTACACCTGTATTCCATAAATAAATTAAAATTTATGGAGTATAACTCCACAAATTCATAGAAATTCTTGGAGTTGAATGGATATCCGGATTTCAGAAGCCGCGGTTCAGGTGATTTATTTGAGGTGAGACGCAAGCATTGCGTCTCTACGGAAACCCTGCAGTTGTGCTGCGACGAAATACGAGCCATCCGCCGCAGGCGGACAGGCTGTTAACGATCAACGTCATTCTGCATTGCATCCCTAACAGATGCCGCCGCATCGGATCAGGTTGCTTGTGTCATGCTGAAGAAACCTGATGGTGCTGTGATGACCTGTCGTACCGCCAGCCCGACACGTCGGACTGGTGACTGTCATGCTGAAAATACTCTCACGACTAGAACAAAACTGAACAGAAAGAAAAACGCCACAATGATTGTAACGCC
>JABWCA010000199.1 GCA_013359345.1 Ignavibacteriaceae bacterium | reverse complement strand
ATGAACACGCCCGACCATCTGTTTCTGCTCACAAGCTCATCTGAATCACCGGGATAAGCAGTTCCGAGCTTTATTTCAATATTCCCGAGGTCCTGTATCGTTCTGCCAAGTCCTTTATAGGTGCTTTTTGTCAAACCATAACTTACACTCAGGGTGGGATTATCAAATCCGTGCCAGTTAAACTCATCACCGTCCCAGTCAACTGAAAACTGTGAGTATGCAACAGACGGGAATAAAAATACAAACGCTAACACAAATACCGCATAGAAGCTGTTTTTCATTTCAATCAATCCTGTTTTTTTATGTGCAAATTTAGCAACTGCGCACAGAGGGTTGAGAGCAATTTATTTGACCTGCAATAATCAATGATAACTGGTCATAAAAGCTTATTTCTTTCTGATTTTTAATGATTTCCTGCTTTTGATATAAGTGAAAATATCACGCGCGTGAAAGCGGGAGTTTTCAATAAACCATTTTCCTGTATTCATTCCGCCGCAGACAACCCCTGCAAGAAACACCCCTTTAACATTAGTTTCGTAATTACATACATCATAATCGGGGAGCCTGCTGTCATCATCCGAAATACTGACTCCCAGGCTTTCAAGAAATGCGAAATCCGGTTTATATCCTGTCATTGCAAGCACGAAATCATTCTTAATAGTCACCACGCCCTCAGGGGTAAGGATATCCGCTTCATCCTCCCGTATTTCAACAAGCTCAGAGTTAAAGTAGCTTTTCACGGATCCTTCTTTAATCCTGTTTTCAATATCGGGCCGCACCCAGTATTTCACGCCTTTATCAAGCTCCGGTTTTTTGATCACCAGAGTAACCTCCGCCCCTTTCCTGTAGGTCTCAAGGGCAGCGTCAACACCGCTGTTACCTCCCCCCGCAACAATAACTTTCATCCCGGCGTAAGGGTGAGGTTCGTCATAATAATGCTTTACCTTGGGCAGATCCTCCCCTTTGATTCTCATCATGTTCGGGAGGTCATAAAATCCTGTAGAGAGAATTAACAATCGCGATTTATAAACCGATTTTGATGTAACAATCTCAAAACTCCCCTCTTCACCCGTTACCGATTTAACCGCCTCATAAAGATTTATTTTGAGATGATGATGAGCAGCCACTCTGCGGTAGTACTCAAGAGCTTCTGAGCGGGTTGGTTTCTGACCGTGTGAAATAAACGGCACATCCCCGATTTCAAGTTTTTCAGAGGTCGAGAAAAATGTCATATTAACCGGGTAATTGTAAATTGAGTTTACCAGGCAGCCTTTCTCGATTATCAGATAACTCATTCCGCATCTCTGCGCCTCAATACCGCAGGTTAATCCTATCGGCCCGGCTCCAACAATTATTACATCATAAATCACGGTAATTTTTCCTTAAATTAGGCTAATTAAAAATTTTTCTTAATATCCGTCTTCTCAAAAACAAATTTAAGTAACAGATATACCGAATATCAATTCAATTATGGAAGAGATTAAAAGATATTTTACTCCGCAGGAAGCAAACAGGACCCTGCCGCTGGTTAAAAAGATTGTTTATGACATTCTTGATGAGGGAAAACATGTAAAGGAATTTGACTTCACCACCCCTGAACAGCTTCAGGAAAATCCCGAGATGCGTGAAAGACTTGACAGGATCAAATCATACATAGAAGAACTTGCCGAAATAGGATGTTTTTACAAAGACTGGAACTTCACAATCGGCCTTGTTGATTTTCCTTCGGTTATTGACGGCAGGGATGTTCTTCTCTGCTGGAGAAGCGATGAAGAATACGTATCATATTACCATGATTATGAGAGCGGTTATATAGGGAGAAAGAGAATTCCCGAAGCTTTACTCTGAAAATATTAACACACTATGCTAGATAACATTAAACTTGCTGTCTTTGACCTCGACGGCACCCTTCTGCAGTCACGCGATACAATCTGGTTTGCGTCAGTAAAAACTTTTGAACACCTCGGAATGAAAGTCGATTTCCCTCTTCATGAACTTGAAAAGAGAATAGGGGCTCATTTTCAGGATATTTTTGATGAGCTCGGCATCTCCGTTCCCGATATTGAAGAGTTTATTGAGATCTACAAGGGTTATTACATGCAGTATATGGATAAAACCGTGTACTATCCCGGGGCAAAGGAAACTGTCCGGGCGTTGAGAGATCAGGGAATCAAAACGGCTATCCTGACTACAAAGGCACAAAGCCAGGTCACCCGGATCATGGAATACCTCGGAGACTCAGATTTATTTGAGGTGATTATGGGCAGACGTCCCGGCATGAAGATTAAACCCGATGCCGAACCGCTTGTTTACATTGCAAATGAACTGAATGTGCCGCTGAGTGAAACTGTGATGATCGGGGATTCTGAATTTGATATCAACTGCGGAAAAAATGCGGGGGCAGCAACCATTGCAGTGAGCTATGGTTACAGAAGCATTGAGATAATTAAAGATGCCGCACCCGATTACATCTGCGATACGGCACCTCAGATACTCGCCTTATTTAATCACCGTTAGTGCGGTAGAAAAAGTTCTCCAGCCCTGAATCCAGCGGGAGCATGTGAAGCGGTTTCCCGTTATGCTCCAGCCTCAGCAGGAGTTCTGTCACTTCGCTGCTTTTTCTTATTGCGCTCAGACCCGGTATCGGGAGGAAAGCTGAAAAATCAAGCAGCGGCATTTCCGGATATTCAAGAACCTGATACTCCGTAAGGCCGGCTCTTTCTGCGGCTATACTTATTGCGTCTTTGAGCCCGCCGATCACATCAACAAGCCCGATTTTCTTTCCGTCATAACCATTCCAGACCCTCCCCTGCGCTATTTTCCTGACTTCATCAGGGGTCATTTTTCTGCCTGCGGCAACGCGCTCAACAAAGTCATCATAAGAACTGAGAATCATTTTTTCAATGACTTTACGCTCTTCGGGTGTGAGGTTCCTGTCGGGGAGAGTCAGCCCGAGAAGGGGCATTACAAGACCCGTGCCTATATCTGCGCTGTTCCCTTTTTTTACGCCGTCAATTGAAACACCCAACGTCTCCTTTAAACCTTTATTATATGCCCAGCCGCCGATCACTCCTATTGAACCCGTGACCGTAACGGGTGAGGCAATGATTGTATCTGCGTACATAGAGAGCCAGTATCCGCCCGAAGCGGCCACTGTTCCCTGCGTAACTATCAAAGGCTTCTTTCCCTTAATATCTTTCATTGCTTCAGCTATATAATCTGATGCAAGAGGTGAACCGCCCGGTGAGTCAACTCTGAGCACAATAGCCTTCACGTTTTTATCAGCGCCGGCTCTTTTCACATAGTTGATCAGTGTCCGTGCCGAGATACCGTCATCCATGGCACAGGCTCCCAGGGCATAAATAACCGCTATAACCGGTTTTTCACCCCAGTAACGGTCTTTGCTCTCTGCATTATCATTAACATCCCTGAAAGAGATGAAAGAGGGTATGTATCCGTCTTTGCCGGCTATGATTTCCCTGATCTTATCATATCTCACAACTGTATCCGCCAGTCCGAGACTCACTGCCATACCGGGTGTGAAGATTGCCTGATAATTAATCAGGGAATCAAACTGTGCGCTGCTCATCTCTCTGCTTTTAATAATGTCGTCTCTTATGACATCATACATATTATCAACAAGCGCCTGCCTCTGTTCTCTGTCACCTTCGGTCATCTTTTCATTGGAGAAATTCTCATAAGCCGATTTATACTTAAAAAATCTCCATTCATCAAAGCCGATGCCGATCTTTTCAAGCAGTCCCTTGTAAAAGTTTCTGCTCATTGCAACTCCGGTCATCTGGATCAGGCCCTGTGAATCGATCATTATGTAATCACCAACCGAGGCGAGGTGGTAAGTGAACATCGAGGCCTGATCTATATAAACATAAATCTTTTTACCGGCTGCCTTAAGTTTAAGGAGTTCAGCGCGCAGTTCCCATATAAAAGCAGGAGGGGCATTGAACGAAGAAAGATTCAGAAAAACTGCATTAATCTTTTCATCTGCAGCCGCATTTTTCACCGATTCAAGCATCTCAATGAGAGTGTTTGAGTTATCAAGCCACCTGTACCTCTGGTATTTTATTCCTCCGGTCAGATTCATTGCTAAGACTTTGTCATTTCCCGTAAAAAGATCCGTTAAGTTCCTGTCACGCGAGCCAAGTCTTATGCCATAAGTGGAAAACTCATATTTAGAATCATCATTGAAATGGGTCTGTCCTGAAAGCCCGAAATTACCGAGTCCGATCTCAATTCCGGCAGTGAACTGTTTCCTCTCAAAATATCTGCCTGTTGGGCGCAGCCCGGGCACGACTTCTGCCGTGATACCTGCAGACCATTCATTCTCAAATTCCCTGATGCCTGATCTGTCTCTGATAGCAAGCCAGTCAGCAAAAAGCGATACTTTTTCATTACCCAGCGGCCTCACTGCCGCCGAAATCATTGCCTCTTTCTGATCCCCGTCAACTGACTGATGATAAACTCCGCCAAGAGTGAGATACTTAAGCGGTCTGTACAGGATTCCGAGTTCGGCAAAACTGTATCTGCCGTATGCGCCGGCATCACCGTTTGACCAGCCATAACTGAATCCCACGGCTGCTCTTTTATCACCCATTCCCGTTGATATTCTGAAATCTGTGACTTTTACGCTCCCCGATTTATTATCGGTCATATAAAAACCAAATCCGGGTGATGCCGAAAAAACACCCCAGCGGTAATAGTCTTTTCTGTCTTTTGCAGACGTGTTAAAAATATAAAGCTCTGAGCCGTCAAGCATCGCAAGCATTGCCGGGTTATCAAACCCGTAAGCTCCGTAGCGCATTGCCTGTCCGCCGGTCATTGAAATATCATTTCTTTCATAATAACCGGAGAAACCTGACTGTCCGTATAACGCGGCACCAAACAGGAGACTCAGAAAAAGGATTGTTATTTTCATTTTGTTTCAGACATCCTGATTATTTCATCAAAATCTTCTTTTGTCACGGGAAACACCGAAAGTCTGTTACCCCTCATTACCAGCTTATTCTGAGCAAGTTCAGGGTTCTCTTTTATTTTCTGCAATGCAACGGGTCTTTTCAGCTTTCTTATCAGCCTGATATCAACCATCAGCCATGCGGGATTCTCAGCCTTTGAAGAGGGGTCAAAGTAATCTGATGCGGGATCAAACTGGGTGAAATCAGGGTATGCTTCACGGACAATTTCACAGATTCCCACAACTGCATTGGGATCAGAGTTACTGTGATAGTACAGCACCTGATCACCGTTTTTCATTTCGTCTCTTATGAAGTTCCGTGCCTGATAATTTCTCACACCATCCCAGTAAGTTGTCTGATTCTCAGACTTTGCCAGATCATCAACAGAAAAGACATCAGCTTCCGATTTAAACAGCCAGTATTTCTTTGCCATATTCATCATTCCTTTATCATTTGCGTTCGAACATTATTTCCAGGTATTTTCTGACTTTGCTTCCGCTGATCAGGTCAACTTCAAACTCAATTTCATCTTCCGCAGCAAAACTGTACTTCATTATAAATTTAATGGGGTCCTGAGTCACGGGATCAATTTCGTTGCCAGTAAAAGTGAGGGTTTTCGCTTTATCGTCATAATCACCAAAAGCAAGCACGGCGTAGGTGCCCATTTCATCCATAGTGTAAATCGTGTATTTTTTCAGCCTGTTATCATAACCGATGTAAGAAATGGATGAGATATGCATCCCGAAAGCAATTGAACTGCTTTTGCTTTCAAGGAACCGGTAACCAAGAACCATCTGGTTAATGGTCTCGCCCTGTCCTTTGAATACGCGGGATGTGTCACCGGAAAAATAGAACTTAATTTCCTGTTTCCACTCACCTTCAAGCTGAAGCAGTATCTGATGTTCAGGCAGAGGCTGGGTAAGCTTAAACAACTCACCGACCGAACCGCCTTCAAGTATTTTAGGTGCATACGGATTCTGTACTGTAGTGTCTTTGGTCTGAGCATTGGCCATTGCACTGAGCAGGAAAAGGAAAGCTAAAATATATTTCATCAATTTACCGTTATATATATGTTGAAAAATGCGATATTTTACGTTTTTGTTTATGAGCAGTTTTTCTTATCTGAAACTCAAAAATAAACAATCAGATTCGAATAAAATATATAAGACGAATTCAATATGAACATTATTAATGCAATCTTAAATTTATCAATCCTTTTTTCGGGCGGAGGGGATTTGGACACTTCGAAAATTAACGGCGGCGGTTTTGTGCCCGCATGGGCAAAAGAGGTGGTCTGGTATCAGATTTTCCCCGAAAGATTCAGAAACGGTGATCCTTCAAATGACCCGAAAGTGGAAGATACTGACGGCGCTTATCCTCATGACATAACTTCTCCCTGGGAAATCCATCCCTGGGGTTCAGACTGGTACAAACTCCGGCCCTATGAAACTGAAAACGGTAAGAGCATCTGGTTCAATATTCAAAGGAGAAGATACGGAGGTGACCTTCAGGGCATAATTGACAAACTTGATTATCTTCAGGATCTGGGGATAACAGCCCTTTATCTCAATCCGGTTTTCACTTCCCCCTCTCTTCATAAATATGACGGCGTTACTTTTCATCACATTGATCCCAATTTCGGCCCTGATCCTGAAGGAGACCGCAGGCTTACAGAGTCTGAAGTGTTTGATGATCCCTCTACCTGGGTATGGACCTCGGCAGATAAACTGGCACTTCTGTTGATTGAAGAAGCTCATAAACGGGGAATGAAGATAATTTTTGACGGTGTCTTTAATCATATGGGCATTAAGTCTGTTCCATTTGAGGATGTGGTTAAAAATCAGCAGAAATCACGTTATGCTGACTGGTTTTCGGTTAAATCATGGGATGATCCTGAAAAGGGGTCAAAGTTTGAGTATGAAGGCTGGTTCGGCGTAAAGGAACTGCCCGAGATAAAAGAGGATGAAAACGGAATTGTGGCCGGACCTAAAAAGTACATTTTTGACATCACCAAAAGATGGATGGCCCCGAATGGCGACCCATCCAAAGGCATTGACGGCTGGCGGCTTGATGTTGCATTCTGCATTCAGCATAAGTTCTGGAAAGACTGGCGGAAAGAAGTAAAGGCAATTAACCCTGAAGCATACATCACTGCGGAAGTGATCGATACAATCAGCGTGGTGAAAGAATACCTCGGCGGAGATGAGTTTGATGCTGTCATGAATTATAACTTCGGGTTTGCGGCAGCAGATTTTATCGTGGCAGAAAAAACCAGGATTCCCGCCACCGCATTTGCAGCCATGATGGAAGACCTAGTCACCGCTTTTCCCGGCGGAGTTCCCTACGTTCAGCAGAACCTGTTCGGCAGTCATGATGCCAACCGTATCGGCTCACACATCGTTAACCGTGATCTGGCAAGATACCGGTACTGGGGTAACTATTTTAATGTTTCAAAGGGAGATAACCCTTCTTACAACACCCGCAAACCGGATGCTGCAGAAAAGCAGATCCAGAAACTTTTTGTAATCCTGCAGATGACCTCTGTTGGTGCCCCCATGATTTACTA
>JABWCA010000198.1 GCA_013359345.1 Ignavibacteriaceae bacterium | reverse complement strand
TATTGCTCTTTTCATGGCACCTTTATTCAGTCCTGCCGCTCTTTTTACGCTGAAAATATGCCGTCTAATCTTTATCTTAATGTTTTAAATATTTTTATCTATTTAATCCGGAGAATATGAGATCCTCATACCTTGTGTTTGGAAGCCCCGTCATTGAAGATGAAGAAATTGATGAGGTGGTGAAAACCCTTAAATCAGGCTGGATAGGGACAGGTCCTAAGGTTGCCCGGTTTGAGGAGGAATTCAGGGAATACACGGGCGCAAAACATGCAATTGCGGTTGCATCATGCACTGCCGGTCTGCACCTTTCGGTTATTGCGCTGGGTATAGGTCCGGGTGATGAGGTGATTGTTCCGGTTCTTACCTTTGCGGCAACTGCCAACGCCGTTATTCACTCGGGAGCAAACCGGTTTTTGCTGATGTTGATATATCATCAATGACCATTGACCCTGAAGATGTCAGAAGAAAAATAACTCCGAGAACAAAAGCTATCATACCTGTTCATTTTGCCGGCAGAGCCTGCAGGCTTGATGAACTTGAAGCCATTGCCAGAGAACATAATCTTTATCTAATTCAGGATACAGCCCACGCGCTTGAAACCGAATACCACGGCAGGAAAATCGGCACTTTTGACCATCTTGCCAGTTACAGCTTTTATGTGACCAAAAATATCACCACTGCAGAAGGTGGCATGGTCACTACCAATGATGAAGAAATTGCCAACAGATTAAAGATTTATGCGCTTCACGGAATGTCAAAAGACGCCTGGAAACGCTTCTCGGATGATGGGTATAAACATTATGAGGTGGTGTTCCCCGGTTTCAAATACAACATGACCGATATTCAGGCCTCACTTGGCATACACCAGCTCCGTAAAATAGAAAGACTTTATAAAAGGCGTCAGGAAATATGGCAGGCTTATCACGAAAAGCTTAAACATCTGCCCCTTATTCTGCCGACCGAAGCTGAAGAGGGCACACGTCACGGGCTGCATCTCTTCATCATACTGGTTGATACCTCAAAAACCGGTATAACAAGAGACGAACTTTTAACTGCACTCCATAAACAAAATATCGGCACGGGAGTGCATTATATAGCGCTTCATCATCATCCCTATTACAAACAGACCTACGGTTACAAACAGGGTGATTTCCCCAATGCGGAATTTATATCAGACCGCACACTTTCAATTCCGTTTTCGGCAAAGCTCACCGATGCCGATGTTGATGATGTTGCGGATGCATTAAACAGGATTCTTAACTAAAAAAAGTTTTATGATGTCAGAAGAAAAGAAAATTGATCTGCTTGACCTGGTGGTTATACTCATTAAGAAAAAATATCTGCTGCTTGCGGTGGGTTTTATAACTGCGGTCATAGGTTATCTTTCAATCTACTTTTTCATTGATGAAGAATTTGAATCAACCGCAGTGGTGGTTCCTTATGATGCAGGCAAAGGTGCCGCGGGTATGTCGTCCCTCCTTAAGAATCTCTCGGGTCTGCCAATCGGAGGGCTGGCAAGTCTTGGCGGAGGCAGCAGTAATCTTGATCTCTATCTGACCATTATCTACAGCAGAAGCACTCTTACCTCTGTTATAGATAAATTTGAAATGAGAAAAGAATATGAAGAGAAATATTTCTCAGATGTTCTGAAGCGGATGAAAGAGGATATAGGAGTGGTTAATGAAGATGATCTTTCACTTTCAGTGACCGTGCGGAACAAGAATCCTGAGAAGGCCGCAAAAATGGCAAATTTCATTGTGGAAATTCTTAATCAGAAGGTTTATGATATTAATGTCAAAAAAGCCAAAGATAACAGGGCTTTTATTGAAAAAAGATATAATGAAGTTCTTGTTGATCTGAAAACTGCTGAAGATGCAATGCTGAAGTTCCAGCAGGTAAACGGAGTTTTTGAGGCGGAGCAGCAGGTTAAAGCCACTATTGAGGCTCTCTCAAATCTTGAAGTTGAACTGGCGCGCAAGCAGGTTGAACTTGAAACCCTTACCTTTGCCATGGGGAATCCCGAGGCACCGGCAGTTAAAAATCTGAGAGCTTCAGTTGATGCGCTTAAGAAAAAAGTTGATGATATCAAATCGGGACGTGAAAACAGCTCTGTTCTTATATCAATGGGCACCCTCCCTGCCAAAGCCATTGACTTCTTCAGACATTACCGTGACGTCAAGATAAACTCTGAAATGATGGAGTTTCTTCTCCCGATGTATGAGCAGGCAAAATATGATGAGCAGAGGGATACTCCGGTGATCCTGACAATTGACAAGGCGCTCGCTTCAGATAAAAAAGTTTATCCGCCCAGAATGATATACACAATCCTGATCTCGGTGTTCTCAGTCGGCCTGATTTCGTTTTTCCTTATTCTTGATCATCTGATCAGAAACGCCACTGATCCCAAGATTAAGTATTTATTCAGAAATATCCTGTCACTGAAAGAAAAGCAAGTCTGACCCTTGGAAAATCAGGCACGGAGCTTCGATTATAAAAACCTCCTGTACATATTAATTGCTACTGCGAGTGTTTTCCCGCTGACCTTTTTCCTGAACAATTTCGGGGATAAAACCACAATCAGGCTTATTCTGATCAGTTTTCCCTTCATCTTTGCGGGATTACTGAACTTCAGGCTTGCACTCTTCCTTTTTTTTGCGACCTGGCTCACCAATCTGTATCCCTGGCCCCTGTTCGCGCTTGCACACTTTGTTATACCGTACCTGTTCATTGCATTTTTTATAACGAACAGCAGGCTCTCGTATTCTGACTTTAAATCGGTTTTTACATTTCCCGTTATTCTCTTTGTTTTGTTTCTGCTCCCCTCATTTATTAACACTCCGGTGGTGTTTGAGAGCGCATTCAGCATGCTGCTTCTTGCCGGCTTTCTTGCACTCATTCTTATGTTCAATATGTGGATCAAAAGCAACAGGGAGATCACCTTCATTGCGGTTACTTATGTCGGGCTGACGCTGCTTAATTCCCTTTACCTGATATTTCAGGGGGTGACAACCGGTAAAAGAGTTTTCGGGATAGCAGGAATCACCTTTGTGGATATTCTCGGGATTGCAATAGTTATCACTTTCATTGTAATGCTCACTGCCCCTAAAGATAAAAGAGCGGTCTACGCATTTCTGCTGATCATACTCGTTCTGGCAAGCTTTTTCACCAAAACCAGAAATGTCTGGATCAATATAGGCGTGGTTCTGTTCAGCTCATTTATACATATCATTGTGAGAGCCGGTTATTTAAAGATCGAAAAGAAGAAACTGCTCCGGGTTGGGGTTGTTGCCTCGGTTCTGATTGTTCTGCTGGGATCATTCCTGATAAGTTTTTACGGTAAAGAGTTTTTCAGGCTTGAAAGCACTCAGGAACTGACAAAGGAAGCAATTGAAGCCGGTGAAATTCAGAACTCTTTTGTGACAAGATACTTCATCTGGTACACAGGCTTTAACGGATTTCTGCAGCACCCTGTGGCAGGAATAGGCATCTATTCATTTTCGTTTGCTTCAGAGCAGTACAATCAGCTGCCTGACCTCCTGTACAAAAAATTTGTCAAAGATCTCACCCTCCATCACGGTTACTATTCAATACTTGTTGAAGCCGGACTGATAGGATTTACCGGGCTCATAATCTTTCTCGTGATGATCTTTAAGAGGGCGCGTAAAATTCTTAAACAGGCAGAGAACACCGAGTACTTTCTCCCGGCATTCATAAGCTTCTGGGTGCTTATCTATATTATCATCTCATTATTTTTCACTGATGCGTGGTTCTGGGGAAGAATGATTCTGATGTGGGGAGTTCTTATGGGCATCATAAGCGGAATTGATAAATTGTTAAAAGCAAAGTTGAATACAGCCGGTGAGTGAGAGAAAAAACAACCTCTGGCTGGCAGTCCATTATGTTATAACTCTTGCCGGATCGCTACTTTCACTGAAATTCAACCTTCTGAATTTCGGGGCTGAACTTTTCGGGGTATGGGTGCTTATCACTTCAATCTGGGGACTCAGCAATGTGGTTGATCTCGGTTTTGGCATGGCTCTGATCAGATACATATCGCGCCATTCTGATGATACAGATGAGCTTAATATCGTGAGCTCAACTGGTTTCCTCTTTTACTCGGTTTTTGGCCTGCTGATTCTGGGAGCGGCATTACTGATCGGGAAGATGTATTATCTTGATAATCCGAACCTTGTCAGTCAGTCAATTTACACCGATACACTTTATGCCCATCTTCTGCTGGCAGCATTCTTTTACACAAATTATATCTCCGCTTTTTTCAGGGCTGTGTATGAGGGGCTCGGGTATTTCATAGCGTACAGCAAGATAGCAATAATATACAGCCTTTCCACACTCGGTGCGGCTGTTCTCTCTTATCTGCTGGGTTATGATTTTACGGGTCTGGCTCTTTTTCTTCTGATAAGTGCGGTTATACAGCTTCTTATTCTGGCATTCCGGTTATTTTACCTCAGAAAAGGATTAAAAGTTGTTCCCGGGTATTTCAGATATTCAAAATTCAGGGAGCTTTTCACATTTTCCATAAGCGTGCAGGGCGCAACAATACTGGGCACAGCAACAGATCCGGTTCTGAAATATATTATCGGCAATAATCTTTCAGTAAGTTATGTCAGCTATTATGATATCGCAAGGAGATTTGCGGTTGCGTCATCCGGACTGTTTTTTGCGGCATTCAGGACAATATATCCCAAAGCGGGAAAACTGCAGTCTTTTACTGAGCTGAGGCAGTTTCTCATGGATGAATGCGCACCTCTTTCCGGGAAAGGTGTTGTTTTCGGCGGATTTGTTTACGCGGTATGCCTGCCGGCATTTTTTCTGATATTCACATATTTTTACAAAAGTCCGCAGTCATTCAATCTGTTCATTCTCCTTTCTCTCACCGAGGCAATAAACCTGTTCGGATTTTCATACTACCTCACCCTTATGGGGTTTGGCAAAGCAAAACTGCTGGCACTTATCCAGCTCATTAATCTTGCCGCGGCAGCCTTTTTTGTATGGCTCGGTGCCCAGGTGTTTGGCACTTATGCAGGTTTAGCGGGCTATACCGTATCGATATTCACCGGAAACCTGATCATGGTGATGTATCTCAGGACTAACGCCGGGCTAAGATTCGGTGAGTATTTTAAGAAGGCCGCCGGCAACAGGCTTATTGCAGTTTTTGTTATCCTCCTGGTGTTTTTCACGCTTTCATATACGGAGATTCTGAGTCCGTTATCCGTTGCAAATCTGAGCGCGCTGGCGGTGCTGATTCTTCTGTTCAGGGAGTTCAGAGCTAATTTCACTGCCTTTAAGCCGCTGATTGCAAAACTCAGAGGGGGTAAATAGGTGAGCGGTATTCTTATTTCGGCAGTAATATCCCTTTTCAAAGGTGAAAAGTTTATAAGAGGCAGACTTGAAGATCTGCTTGCCCAGACAATTGCGGAGCAGCTTGAGATCATCATTATAGACAGTAATTCCCCGCAGAATGAAAAAGCAATAATAGATGAATTTATTCCCCGGCATCCCGGCATAATATATGTGAGAACTGATTTCACTGAGTCAATGTATGCCGCATGGAACAGGGGTATAAAGCTTGCACGGGGCAAATACATAACTAACGCTAATGCGGATGACCGTCTTGCCCCCGATGCCCTTGAAAAACTTGTGGCGGCACTCGAAGATGATTCCGCAGCCGGGCTGGTTTATTCAGACCTGCTTGTCTCACCCGTTGAAAATGAAACATACGCCGAAGCAGTTAAAAACGGCAGGGAGGTTAAATTCCTCAGGGAGTTCACCGGGCTGAGGCTGCTTGACGGTTATATGTGCGGCTCAGAATCTCTCTGGAGAAGGGAGATTCATGATAAACACAATATCATGTTTGATGAGAGCTTTCAGGTGACCGGCGACTATAAGTTCGTTTGCGAAGTCAGCAAAATTTATAACCTCAAAAAAATCAATGGAATATCAGGCGTTTATTTCAGATCTGAAGCCGATGAAAACAAGGAGTTCCAGAACCGTGATATCACACTGAATGAAGCTTTCAGGGTGAAATATGATTATGCGCAGTTTATTATCGAAAATAATCAGGATCAGAAACTGACCGGCCTGTATGCTTTTATATTTAATAACGCTGTGTCTGTGCCGCCGAAAGCATCAGCAGTTCTCTGGAAGACCTTTAATCCTGCTGAGTACGGATATGAGACACTATATTTCCTGAGGGCTGTTAAGGAAGAGAAGCAGGGGAAAATTGAAAACGCAGTTAAGATAATCAACGGTTTTTCAGGGCTGCCAAAAGCCAGAATCATAATGAATTATAAAAAGATGCTGGCTGAGGAGGGGAGGATATGAAAGAGAAAACCGGTATCGGGATTGTCACTTTTAACCGCCCTGAGTTCTTTTCTGTGCTGCTTGAATCACTGCCGGATGCTGATGAGATTGTGGTGGTTAATGACGGCAACCCGTATGATGATGAAGTTTACTCCTCAAAAAAGTGCCATGTAATTCAGCATAAAGGAAACAAAGGGGTGGGCAGATCTAAGAATGATGCCATGAAACATCTGCTCTCAAAAGGCTGCAAACATATTTTTGTGCTTGAAGACGATATAAAGATCACTGATCCTACTGTTGTTGAAGACTATATTAAAATTGCCGAAAGAACGGGACTTCAGCATCTGAACTATGTATACCACGGAATTCTTAATCTTGATAAAGAAGGAAAACCCAGACCAAGAGGCATTGCGTATTATGACGGTGAACCGCTGCTTTCACTTAATGAGCATATAGGCGGGGCATTTTCATATTTCACTTCGGCTGTGCTTGAGAGGGTCGGGCTTATTGATCCGCTTTACTACAACGCATGGGAGCATGTTGACCATACTTACAGAATAACCCAGGCAGACGGATACACCCCCTTCTGGTGGTTTGCAGATGTATACGGATCAGAGAAAAAGATTGCAGATCAGGATTCACATCTGGTGCAGAGCGTGATCAGAAAAAAGAAGTGGAAGTTCATGTTCTGGTTCAGAGTCTTTGCGCGCTATTACCGTATTAAACACGGCTATATTCCGTATAAAACCCCCGATACACTTCCTGATGATGTAAAGTACAAACTTGAACGCATTTTTATCCTGAATAAGACCGGCAACAGGGTTCCGGAGATCATTCTGGATGAGGTGTTTAAAGTTCCGGGCCTCCCATCCCCCCTTAAATAACATAAATTTAACTTTAACCGCCATACTCCTTAATTACTTAACTGATTAATTTGAAGATTATTTTTATCTTTAAAGTTTGAATTTTTTCATTAGCGGAGAATTTGCCGTTGAGCCCGAGGGTCTCAATAATTTTGCTTAACTATAACAGAGCAGAAGATACTGCAGAGTGTATTGAGTCGCTCAGGAAGATTTCATACGATAACTATGAAATGCTGGTGATTGATAACTGCTCAACAGATAATTCATATTCGCTTCTGAAGGAGAGATATCCGGAGTACCGTCATTACAGAACCGCAGAAAACAGCGGATACACGGGCGGAATAAACTTCGGG
>JABWCA010000197.1 GCA_013359345.1 Ignavibacteriaceae bacterium | reverse complement strand
ATCTCCCTGATGTACCCGAAAATATGTGCGCCGTGAGCCTTGCCGGTGTATCCGCGCTGAAGCTCCACAATAAAATCTACACCGGGCAGTTTATCTGAATTTTCTTCAATCCACCCTATTTCATCAACCGATGCATCTTTTTTGACTTTGATTGCCTGATACGGAGAGTTAATCTTATTTTTCTTAAGCAGCTTTCCTATTGTGCCTTTTTCAAGCGAAAGGATGGCTTCCAGAAAATCAGTTCTTGTGGTATCGTAGTATTTTGGGGTGATTCTTACTGTGTATGAGGCAATGTTTTTAACAAGGATATTCAAATTCCGGTCGTAAAAAACTCCCCTGAGCGGCGTTTGCTGCACCACTTTGATACTGTTGCTTGATGATCTTTCTTCAAACCGATGATTATTCACAATCTGCATCTGCAAAAGTTTGAATCCGTAAACACCTGTCACGATGATAACCAGAAGCAGAAGTATATTCTTGCGGAGAATATAATTAAAAGAGATCATCCTATGCTTTCACCTCTGAAATTAAGATAAAAAATGACCGGCAGAGCCATAAAGCCGGTATAGATGGTATCCGGAATTATTGAGGATAATAAAAGGGAGACGAATCCGTATGAGATTTCATATCCTGCAACAATGTGGTAAACTGATGAATTTATAAGTGCCGCAAGAATCACAATAAGTAAAAACCTGTATGAGCGCAGTACGGTTGATGATGTGGTCTCATTATAAAAATAACCTGCTGTAAATCCGCTGAGAGTCTTGGCAAACATACCCGAACCCAGTAAATTTCCGGAAGCCAGATCATAAATTAAACCAATAACACCACCGGAAACAGTACCAAAAAATTGTCCTTTCCTCAGAGAGAGAAAAACCACCATTATTAAAAGGAGATCGGGTATGTACCGGTTTACCGATATTATGGGTACCAGAGTTATCTGGATGAAGATAAGCACAACCGCCGTGAGAATGAAAACCGGTATTTCAAATTTTGACATTATTCAGATTTAAGATAATTTAATTCAATTCCGTTGATTTCTTTGCCGAACACTTTTTTAACCACATATATGTGATCCAGACGGTCAAGGTTTACATAAGGTTTGATCTGAAGCTGATTGAAGAGTCCGCTTTCGGGGTTAAGCACCCTGATCACATACCCGATGGGGATCGGAACGTTTATGATGGAGCTGTTTTCTGAGGTCAGAAGTCTTTCGCCCGGTTTAATATCCGCAGTTTTGGGAAGATTGGGGAGAATAAGCCGGTTGCCATCCCATCTGAGCACTCCGGTCACACCCGTTTCTTCAAGCCTGGTGATGAGTTTTAATCTTGTGTTTTTAAGAGTGTGAACAATTGCATGATCACCGGCAACATTATAAACAACTCCCACCAGCCCGAGGTCATTAATGACCGGCATGCCAACCGAAACGCCGTCATCCTTGCCTCTGTTGATTATCAGGTTATATTCAGAAGGGCTTACAGACCGGGCAAGAATAGTTGAGGCAACAAGGCTGTAACTGCTGCTGTCTTTAATTGAAAGCATCCCTTTCAGCTCTTCATTTTCGATTCCGAGCTTCCTGAGTCTGCTCACTTCAAGCATGAGCTCTGCATTCTCTTTTTTAAGTTCTTCTATTTCTTTATTTGTGCCGAAAACTGATGTGATATGATTTCCGGCTGAAGCAAACACGGCGAACACATTAAATGAGAAAGCCCTGAGGTTTTTAATGTTCGGGTGTTCACTCAGTGACATCAGTATGAGCGAAACTGAAAGAAGAACGAAAACAGCCGCATATGCAGAAGAGCTCCTGTAGAGCCCTCCCACAAATTTAAACCATTTTGCAGACATAATCAGAATCTGCGGTTACGGATGAGTACCTTCTGGTAATGACTCAGATTTTCAATCACCTTGCCTGCACCTCTGGCAACTGCAGTGAGAGGATCATCGGCAACATGAACAGGAAGATTAGTCTCCAGTTTAATTCTTTCGTCAAGACCTTTAAGGAGCGCGCCGCCTCCGGTAAGCATGACTCCTCTGTCGAGAATATCTGCCGAAAGTTCAGGTGGTGTTCTCTCAAGAAGTCTTCTTACGGCATCCATGATCTGAGAAACAGCCTCATTAAGGGCTTCTCTGATCTCAACAGATGAAACTTCAGCTGTTTTAGGAACACCCGCAATCAGGTCTCTTCCTTTTACGTGAATAGTGAGTTCTTCGGGGAGCTGTATTGCTGAACCAACCTGGCATTTTATTGCCTCCGCGGTTCTTTCACCAATAAGAATATTGTGATTTTTCTTGAAAAACTGCATTATGGCGTTGTTCATTTCATCGCCGGCAATTCTTATCGATTCTTCGGTTACGATACCTGAAAGGGCTATCACAGCTATTTCTGTTGTACCGCCGCCGATATCAATTATCATATTTCCGTAAGGCGCATCAACATCAATGCCTATTCCTATGGCAGATGACATCGGTTCAGATATCAGGTGCACTTCTTTCGCTCCGGCGTGTTCGGCGCTGTCTCTTACGGCTCTTTTTTCAACTTCGGTTACACCGCTGGGCACTGCAATGACAATTCTTCTGCTGGTTGCAAGCCCGCCGTTCACCTGTCTTATAAACTTTCTTATCATGCCTTCGGCAATCTCAAAATCTGCGATCACACCGTCTCTCATGGGCCTGATAACCCTTATTTCACGGTGCTCTTTACCCATCATTTCTTTAGCCTGATTACCGATAGCAATTATTTTTTTTGAGGCTCTGTCAAAAGCAACAATGGATGGCTCATTTATAACAATACCCTTTCCCTTAAGATATACAAGGGTGTTGGCTGTTCCCAGGTCCATCGCAATGTCGTTTGAAAATAAATCAAAAAGTCCCATTTCACTTCCTTAGTGTTTAAAGTGACGTATTCCTGTGAATACCATTGAAATTCCTAATTCTTTTGCGCGCCTGATCACTGCCTCATCATTCACCGATCCGCCCGGCTGTATCACCGCAGTGACACCCGCAGCAGCCAGCTCTTCAATGTTATCGGGGAACGGGAAAAAGGCATCTGATGCGGAGCATGCTCCCGCAACATCAAATCCGAATCCGCGTGCTTTGTTAATTGCAATTTTAACTGAATCAATTCTGGAAACCTGGCCTGCCCCTATTCCTATTGTGGCGTTATCTTTAACAAGCACGATAGCGTTTGACTTCACATGCTTAACAATCTTCCATGCAAACATGAGGTCTTTGTGTGTCAAGGTGTCATAATCTATACCCGTGGCATTTCTGAGGTTATCAGGATCCGGAGCACCGGAATCTTTATCCTGAACAAGCACGCCGCCCGGAATGCTCCGGAGCGTGAACGCCCCTTCATAATTCCTCGCCTGCCTTAACACTCTCCTCTGTTTCTTTGAAGAAAGAATTTCAATCACTCCTTCATCAAACCCGGGGGCAATAACAACTTCAAGAAAAATGTCGTTGAGCTTATGCGCAAGCTCCGCGGTTATGCTCCTGTTGAAACAGACTATACCGCCGAATGCAGAAACGGGATCACATTTAAGTGCCTTATCATATGCAAGCGATATATCTGCTCCCAGCGCTGCTCCCGAAGGGTTGTTATGCTTGATTATAACCGCAGCGGGCTTATCAAACTCAGCGGTAATCTCGGTTGCGGCAACAATATCAAGAATATTGTTATATGAAAGCTCCTTGCCAATGATCTTTTCAAAGTATTTGTAAAAATCGCCGTAGAGTGCTGCTTTCTGATGCGGGTTTTCCCCGTACCTGAGATCGCTCTCCTTTTTCAGGTTCAGATTCAGATAATTGTTACCGAGATTAAATTCACGGGAAAGTCTCTCTGTAATGAGTGAATCATACTGTGCGGTGGTGTTGAATGCCTTAACAGCAAGTTCTCTCCTGAACTTAAGATCAGCCGTGCCTTCTTTATCTTTTTCCATGAATGCGGGATAGTCAGAGGGGTCTGATAAAATCACAACATCTTTATGGTTTTTTGCAGCAGCTCTTAATAATGAAACACCACCGATATCAATATTTTCAATCAGATCTTCTTCGGTTGCATCAGCTTTTTCTGCCACATTCTGAAACGGGTAAAGATTAACACACATAACATCAATTGAGTAAATTGATCTTTCTGCAATCTGTTTCCTGTCGTTTTCATCAGCTCTTTTATAAAGAATCCCTCCGAAAACAGAAGGGTGGAGAGTTTTGACCCTGCCTCCGAGAAATTCGGCTGAGCCGGTGTAATCGGCTACCTCGGTGATTTCAAGTCCCTTTTCTCTGAGAAGCTGTGCGGTTTTTCCGGTGGCTAATAAGGTGTATGAATTATCTGCTAAATATTTTGCTATTTCGGTGATCCCCGTTTTATCGGAGACGCTCAGCAGAGCTGCTTTTTTAGTTTCCATCAATCCAGTTTAAGTAAAAATCGTAAATTACTTCAGGGAGCAGTATATGCTCCTTTTCAAGAACAAGTGAGGCAATTTCATCCGGTGATTTTGCATTGCTTATATCAACCGGAAGATTTGCAATAATTGCTCCCTCGTCATATTGTTCATTCACATAATGGACGGTTGGCCCGCTCATTTTGTCGCCTGAACTGAATACTGCATTATGCACATTCATTCCATACATTCCTTTTCCTCCGTATGAGGGAAGAAGCGCTGGATGTATGTTAATTATTTTACAGTTTAATTTTCGTATGAATTCTGCAGGGATTAATTTGAGGAATCCTGCAAGTACGACGAGATGAATGCCATTTTCATTCAGAATTGCGGCCAGTTCATCATAAGTTACTGTATCAGGAGTATTTTTTCCGGAAACAGTTAATGTGTCAATGTTTTTTGAACGGGCAAACTCAAAAGCAGGACAGGATATTTTGTCGCTTACAACGACTTTAACAAAAACTTTTCCGGCAAGAATCCCTGAGTTAACTATCGCTCTGAGATTTGAGCCGCGGCCTGAAACAAAAACAGCTATGTTCACAAGTTATAAAAAATTTAAACTGCTAATTTAAGTATAAAAACAGTCAATTGTAAGTTAAAAAGAAAGCCGTTAACTCTTTCTTTCCTTATTAAAGATTAAAGCCGCCTTTACAAATTCCCTGAATAAAGGGTGAGCCTTGGTGGCACGGCTTTTTAACTCGGGGTGAAACTGACAGGCAACAAACCAAGGATGATCAGCAAGCTCAATGATCTCCACCAGATTAAGATCAGGTGAAATTCCGCTTACTACCAGTCCGTTTTTTTCCAGTGTGTCTCTGAATTTATTATTAACTTCAAACCTGTGACGGTGACGTTCTGAAATTCTTCCGAACTGATATGCTTCGGCTGCTTTGGTGCCGCCTTTCAGCATACAGTCATACGCACCGAGTCTCATTGATCCGCCGAGGTCTTTAATATTCCTCTGGCTCTGCATAATATCTATTACACAGTATGCATTCTTTTTTATTTCAGAACTCGTTGCTTTTTTAATTCCGCAAACATTTCTTGCAAATTCAACAACCGCAACCTGCAGGCCAAGACATATGCCAAAATAGGGTATCTTATTCTCCCTGGCATACTTAGCCGCAAGAATTTTACCTTCAAACCCTCTTTCGCCAAAGCCTCCCGGCACCAGAATTCCGTCTATATTGCTCAGAATTGCCGATGCGTCACCGGTCTGCAAATCCTCAACATCAATCCACCTTATTTTCACCTTTACATCGTTTTCGGCTCCGGAATGAATAAAGGCCTCCATAATGCTTTTGTACGCATCATGATAGCCGGTGTATTTTCCGCAGATGGCTATTTCAACGGCAGATGAGGGATTCTTGATTTTATCGACAAACTTTTTCCAGTCTGAAAACTCAATTTTGTTTTCGGGAAGTCTGAGCTTTTTGAGGACAAGTTTATCAGCTTTTTCGGAATTGAGGATTAGCGGCACCTCATAAATTGAATCACAGTCATAGGCTGTGATCACATTCTGAGGATCAATGTTACAGAACAGCGCAATTTTCTTTCTTATATCCTGCGAAAGCTGTTCTTCTGCCCTGCATACAAGCATATCGGGCTGAATTCCGAGCTCAAGCAATGCTTTCACACTGTGCTGGGTGGGTTTGGTTTTCACCTCCCCTGCCGACGTGATATAAGGAACGTAGGTTACATGTATAATAAATGCATTCTTTTTACCTACATCAAGCATAAGCTGGCGCGCGCTTTCTATGAAGGGAAGACTTTCAATATCGCCAACCGTTCCGCCTATTTCGGTAATAATTATATCATACTCACCTGATCTGGCGAGCTGCTGCATTCTGCTTTTAATTTCATCAGTGATATGAGGAATAACCTGGACCGTGGCCCCGAGGTAATCCCCTCTCCGTTCACGGTTTATCACATCAAAGTAAACCTGACCGGTGGTTGTATTATTCATTCTTGAAGTATTAACATCAAGAAACCGTTCATAATGACCAAGATCAAGATCGGTTTCTGCCCCGTCATCGGTAACATAGACCTCTCCATGCTGAAAAGGACTCATTGTGCCCGGGTCAACATTTATGTAGGGATCAAATTTTTGGATAGTTACGCGATAACCTCTGTGTTTGAGGAGGAGGCCGAGAGATGCTGCTGTGATACCTTTACCGATGGATGAAACAACGCCGCCGGTAATGAATATATACTTAACCAATAATTAAAAATTGTTTTTTGATGATACCAAAATTAGAATTATTTAACCGATTTTACAAGCGGTTATACAATTTCTTCAATAATTTAATACCGGGCGAGAGAATTATAAGAATTGCGGGTTAAAAACGCGGTAAAAAGTTATCAAGAAACTCATACCAGGCATCATAACCGGCCTTGTTGAGGTGAAGCCCGTCATCTGTGAATTCTGCCCTGAGTGAACGTTCATCATCCTCAAACACCTCAGTGCAGTAAAGAAAACCCGAATGAAGCTTAAACAGGATTTTTGCATTCAGGCTGTTAAGCTGCCTGATTGTGCTGTTTTTTATTCCCGATTGCAGTTTACTCTCAATGACCGGTAAGACAGTCTGAATAAAAACTTTATTAACTCCCGCATCAATAAGTTTATTCACTGTCTCAAAGGTGTTTTCAGAAACCCTCTCAGGAGTGAACCCCCTCTGAAGATCATTCACCCCGATGGTCAGGACAACCGCAGAGGGCTGAATATTAATCACCTGATCAATGCGCATTAACACTCCGTATGAAGTATCACCGCTTATACCGAAATTGTATACCGGAACGGGTAATTTAACATTTGACCAGTCACCCTGCTCTGTAATGCTATCCCCCAGGAACACCACCGCCCCGTTCTGATAACTTTGATTTCTGAACTCATTCACTTTATCAATATAATGCGGATCTTTCAACTGAGCAGCTTCAGTGTACTTATTCATCTTCCTGTAAACCTTTAAGAGAAATTTTTTGTAAAACATGATTAAAATTAGAAAAAATATTTTTGTTTTTTGAGTAAAGAGCATTAAATTAGTAGTCTAATTTTTGATAATTACTCTCACAGAGCAATTACACCAAAAACGGGAGCTTAGCTCAGCTGGTTTAGAGCACCTGCCTTAC
>JABWCA010000196.1 GCA_013359345.1 Ignavibacteriaceae bacterium | reverse complement strand
AAGGTCGCTGTACCAATGGAATTCATACAGATCCATACAATCATACTTTTTCTCATTCTTAGTGCCGGTGTGCTTTGTGCGTGGTTGCTGCAGGAGAGAAGCAACCTGAAGGTCGCTGTACCAAGGGAATTCATACAGATCCATGCAATCATACAATCATACTTTTATTACTGTTCACTAAGCCGAAGGCGTCTCACTGCTCACTAAGCGTAGTGTCTCACTAAGCCGAAGGCGTCTCACTGCTCACTAAGCGTAGTGTCTCACTGAGCCGAAGGCGTATTACTACTCACTAAGCGTAGCGTCTCACTAAGACGAAGGCGTCTCACTGATCACTGTTTTTCATCCTGCTTCCAGAACCTGATCATCAGCTATGACAAAGATTCTGTCTGATTTTGCGGGGGTGATTTTATGGGTGCCTGTGAAAGACCCGAAAGCAGGGAGGAGGAGGTAATGTTTTGTGAGATGAAAACATCTGAAGACTGCTGAGCCGTGCCGTCTGTCATAGAGCCGGACTGCGGGATGAATATGACCGCAAAGTGTGAATTTTTCAGGCGCAGATTCAGGCGGATAGTGGCTGCATGCAAAATTGCCGATGAGGTGCGGCTCTTCTGCTGTGGTAATATTAAGTCCGGCATTTAACTTTCCGCTGTTTTTATCATGGTTGCCTTCAACAAGAGTTATTTCCAGATCTTTGTGGATAAGACGCCACGATGATACAGTCTCAAGAACAGCCTTTGTTTTACCCTGGCGGGCATGGAAAAGATCACCCAGTATTATCATCTTTTCAGGTTTGTATGAATTGATGATCAGGGTGAGCCGTTCAAGGTCAGAAATAAGATTTGTCTCGGGTACTGAAATCCCTGCACTTCTGAATGCTGTTGTTTTCCCCAGATGCAGATCACTCAGAAAAAGAATCTTAGAGTCAGGCATGAACACAGCACGCTCGGGCAGAAGATATATTTCGGTATTATTTATTTCGGTTTTCAGCATTTTTTCTTCTGATGATTATACCGGGTTTCCGGTCAGCTTCCTTCTCGAGCCGTAGTTTCATTTTAGACACCCTCTCGCTCAGCCGTTCGGTGGTGAGTGTTTCCCTGAGGCGGTCAACCAGCAGGGGAAATGCAAGAGGTGAAAAATTTTCAGGCTCAATTATCTGTAATTCTGATTCTGAAATTCTCTTCAGCGTGGAAGTGAGGCGCATCTGCTCAAGCTGATTTTCGAGAACTTCGCGCACGGCCTGCTTAATAAGCATATTTTCAGGATCATACTTCCGGAAAACTTCATAAAAGAGACTGCTTGATGCCTGCACCTGTCGGGGAGTCTTTCCGCTGCCGGGATAACCCTGAAACACGAGTCCCGTTACTCTGGCTATGTCTCTGAATTTCCGCTTCGCCATCTCCGACGTGTTGAGAATAAGCAGTATGTCATCAAGAAGATTTTCGGTGCTGAGAACCCTCCGGAGGACCTGATCATTAATTGTATAAATTTCGGAAGAGAGGACTTCAAAACCATAGTCATTGGTGGATAGGGTGAAAGTCGATTTTTTGTATTGAGATAACCTGTATGCAACAAGCGATGCAAGCCCCTCATGGACCAGTTTGCCTTCAAAGGGATAGATAAAAAGATGAAGACCCTCCCTGTCTGTTTTATGCTCGGCCAGGATTTTGTTTTTTGCCGGTACAGCCGACCAGCTTTTCTGAAGATCAATCAAAGGTTTCAGCTTCTTCATTTCATGATCGGCAAATATTCCTCTTCCGGCCTCATCAAGCCGCTCACGGAGTATGAGTGAAAGTTCATTTGAAAGGGGCATTCTTCCTCCCATCCACTGCGGTATGGGGCCGCCCTGAGCATTTGATTTTTTTACGTAGAGAGTCATATCCCTCAGCTTTACATACTCCAGAACTTTACCTGCAAATATAAAGCTGTCACCCGCTTTCAGTTTAGATACAAAGCTTTCTTCAACAGCGCCAACTCTGCCGCCGCTCATGTATTTCACAAGAATTTCGGCTTCCGAGGTGATTGTCCCTACCGACATCCGGTGCCGTCTGATTACATGACTGTCTGTAACAACAAATCTGCTGCCTTCCGATTTTACTTTTGAAAAATCATCGTAGGCGGTAAGCGTTGGTCCTCCCCGCGTTATAAAATCAATAACCCAGTCAAACTCTGCCTTAGTGAGGTCTGCATAGGCATGAGAAGATTTCAGTTCCGCATAAAAATCGTCGTATTCAAAACCTGATCCTATTGCGACAGATACTGCGTGCTGAGCCAGAACATCAAGTGGTTTAAGCACGGGGGTTCTCGGTTCAATGAAATTTCTTTTAATCCCTTCACGGGCAGATGAAAACTCGAGCAGTTCAAGTGAGTTTGTGGGGACGCAGTATATCCTGCTTACTCCCCCGGGTTTGTGTCCGCTCCTGCCCGCCCTCTGGAGAAGACGTGCAATACCTTTAGGAGAGCCGACCTGAATGACAGTATCGACCGGTGAAAAATCAACGCCAAGATCAAGACTTGATGTGCAGACCACACATTTCATTTTTCCCTGATCAAGCAGATACTCAACAGCCTGCCTCTCTTTTTTATCAATTGACCCGTGATGAAGACCTGTCTGCCCGGCGAGATCGGGATCGGCATCAAGAAGAGACTGAAACCATATTTCTGCCTGTGACCTTGTGTTTGTGAACAGGAGCGATGACCGCGATGAGTTTATAACTTCAAGCACAGCAGGCAGCAGAACTATCCCGAGGTGACCAGCCCAGGGGAATTTATCAATTTCAGAGGGAACGATTGTGTGAATTTCGACCTCTTTTTTCTGAGTATCCCCGATAAGCACGCCCTTGCTGCTGTCTTTACCAAGTAATACCTCCAGCGCTTTTTGGGTGTTGCCCAATGTGGCAGAGAGCCCCCATAATGAAACGCCGGGCACAATTTTTTTAACCCGGGCAAGCGCCAGCTCTGTCAGAACACCCCTTTTGGAGCCAAGCAGTTCATGCCATTCATCCAGGATTACTGCTTCAAGACTTTCAATAAGTTCAGCAAAGTTCGGGTAAGTGATAAGAATGGAAAGACTTTCGGGGGTGGTTATAAAAACCTCGGGCAGCCGTTTTGACTGTTTCACTCTCTTGGCCTGTGAAACATCCGCAGTTCTGAGATCAATCTCCCACTCCGGCAGCAGGTCTTTAACCGGAAGTGAAAGTGATTTGAGTGTATCAGCGGCAAGGGCGCGCAGCGGGGTGATCCACAATATCCGGAGCCCTCTTTTTCTGCTCTTTTTGGCTGACATCGCCTTAATGACAGGTCCGAAAAGTGCCGCATAGGTTTTACCTGTACCGGTTTTTGTATGGATAAGTCCGCTTTTGCCTTTAAGCTGGGCTTCCCAGGCACGTTTCTGGAACCCGAAAGGCTCCATATCACGGCTTTTGAACCAGTCAAGAACCCTTTGAAGGGCATGGGAATACTTAGCTGCCGGCATCAGCATCACCGGGAGAAATTGCCTTCAGATATTCTTTCAGTTTTTGCAGATCATCGGCATCCTTTATATCAAGATCACGCCTCCACCTTGAGATTCTTGGGAAACGGACTGCTATCCCTGATTTATGCCGGGTTGAAAGCTGCAGCCCTTCAAAGGCCAGTTCAAATACAAGCATTGGGGTAACTGATCTTACCGGGCCGAACTTTTCTATAGTATTTGCCTTAACGAACCTGTCAACCTCATTAATTTCCTTGTCAGTCAGTCCGGAATAAGCCTTCGCAAACGGCACGAGTTTCCCGTTATCCCAGACGGCAAAAGTATAATCGGTGAAGAGCCCTGCCCGCCTTCCGTGACCAGGTTGTGCATAGAGGAGAACGCAGTCAACGGTCAGGGGATCAACTTTCCATTTCCACCAGTCGCCGCGTTTTCTGCCGTCAAAATAGGGAGAGGATTTCCTTTTGAGCATCAGCCCTTCAACACCCATTTCCCTGCTTCCCCGCCGTATTTCACGCAATTCACTCCACGAGTTAAAATCAAGAACAGGGGAGAGGAGTATTCTGTTATCATCACCTTTAAAGCCTGAGATGACCTGATTCAGTTTTATCCGCCTTTCCGATATGGGCAGATCTCTGATATCGGCTGTATCATACTCTGGAATATCATAAGCCATCAGATAAACAGGGTTTGCCGAGATCAGTTTTTTGCCGGGACTCTTTTTCCCGATTCTCTGCTGAAGTGAGTTAAACGGAAGCACCTTTCCATCAAGCATTACAAGGAGTTCGCCATCCAGAACGGTTCCCTCAGGCAGTTCCGCAGCAGCGCTGATAATATCGGGGAAGGAGTCATTTATCAGTTCCATACCTCTTGACCATAAGAACACCTTACCCTCCCTTTTAACAAGCTGTGCCCTTATGCCGTCCCATTTCCATTCTGCCTGCCATTCCCCGGGTTCGCCGAGTTCTTCAGGTTCATTACCAAGAGGATATGCAAGCGCAAAAGGGTAGGGGCGGCTGATATCCCGTGTTGTTTCTTCAGCGAGGAGTACATCAATAAAATCTGCCGAAGGGGTGATCTTACCCATCAGCCGTTGAGCAATTACCGATTCAGGAAGTCCTGAGTATCTGCTCAGTGATGTTATCACAATCTGTGAGGAAACCCCGACCCTGAAACTGCCGCCTATCATCTTGTTAAAGAGAAAGCGCTCATTAACGGACATGTTCCGCCAGATATCTTTGACTATTTCCTTTTTTGTTGCCTCATCAGCGGCTGCGAGAAGGGGAAAAACCTTTCCGACGATCTCACCCATTTTGAACAGCCCCGATTTACCTGAATCAGGGATGATGAGGCTCAGTGTTTCTGAAAGATCACCGACCACCTGATAACATTCCTCAAACAGCCATTCTGCTATTCCGGCTTCTTCGGCTGCCCATGATCTCATTAAAGCCGACGAAACAATGCGCCTCGGTTTATTTCCTGTAAGGTAAAGAACTGCATAAGATATCTCTTCGCGCGGGGCTGATTCATAAAAACTTATAAGCGCGGATATTTTTCTGTTTGTGCTGGTTGTCTCTTCAAGACTCCGGAAAAGCAGTGCAAAATCTTTCATCCCTGCTCCTCACCGGTTCCGGCAGTATCATCGTCACCCGCATCACCCGAGTACATTGTTTCAAGCGGGGCAGCGTTAAAGCCGTTTTCATTCAGCCACCTTACAAAGGTGTTCACAAAACCGTGGGTGACAAGTACGCGTGATGCCCCGGTTTGTTGAATTGCAGAGATCAGCCCTTTCCAGTCGGAGTGATCGGAAAGGACAAAGCCGCGGTCGGAATTAAGTCTTCTGCGGTTTCCCCTGACCTGCATCCATCCCGAAGCAAATGCCGTTTCACTTTCACCCGCACGTTTTTCCAGAGAGGAACCTTCCGCACCGGGAGGTGCTATTATTATCGCTCCCTCAAATCCCTTTTTATCTTTAATTTCATTCAGGGGAATTGTAAGGGGAAGATCAACTCCCGTCAGACGGTAAGCATTATTCAGAGCCTCAACTCCGGGATGAGTTATGATCTTACCGATTGTGGGATCGAGCAGTGAAATGAGCCTTTGGGCTTTCCCGAGCGAGTAGCCGTACAGTATGCAGGCCCGGTTTTCAAATGCGTTTATTCTCCACCACGCGTTAATTTCGGCGGAAATCTCTTCTTCAGGCTTCCAGTTATAGATGGGAAGCCCGAATGTCGATTCTGTAATGAAGACATCACATTTTACAGGTTCAAAAGGATCGCATGACCGGTTGGGACTGACGTTGTAATCACCTGATACAACCCACCGCTCCCCTTTGTAAGAAACAAGTATCTGCGCCGAACCGAGCACATGTCCTGCCGGGTAAAAAGTGACCTCAACGCCGTTAATAGTCATTGTTTTTCCGTACACAACGGTCTGTATGTGTGCGCCTCTGCCAAGACGGCTCTGCATAATATGAAGTGAGCGGTCTGCACAAAGATACTTTGAAGAGCCGTAACGTGCGTGGTCTGAGTGTCCGTGAGTAACCAGGGCTCTGTTCACACTCCGCCAGGGATCTATGTAGAAGTCGCCGGACTCGCAGTACAGTCCGTTCTGATTCACTGTGATAAGGTCTTTTTTCAACCGGGATATATTCCGTTAAATATTTTACGATTCTGCCGTCATTAATGAGAACAAGCAGGGAGGTTTATTTGTTGCTATTAAAAAAAGAAAATTAAGCAACGCTGGTTTTATTATCTGATGCTGATACATGACAATAAGATTTACATTCAGCAACGCAGAGAGAACGACATCTGGAAAAATCTTTATGAGTTTCCGCTGATAGAAACGAAAGAAAAAATTTCAGATAAACAACTTCAAAAAGAACTGAAGGAAATGGGGATTCGTGATTACACCATTTCAAAAACATACTCGCATCAGCTGACACACCGTAAAATAGAATCGCATTTTATTGTAAGTGTTCTTAAGTGTAAATTAAAGAAAGCGGAAGAAGAAAAATTTTACAAAGTGACAATAAAGGAGTTTCAGAGAAAATATGCACACCCACGCCTAATTGAAAAATTTCTGACTGATTATCTGAAAAGTAATCAGTAGGAATTATTTGTTTTCATTCCAGTAATAACTGTCAGGATAAATTCTTTTGCCAAAAACAGCAGTGCCCACACGCACAATGGTTGAACCTTCTTCTATGGCAGTTTCCAAATCGCCACTCATGCCCATCGAGAGTTCATTCATCTCCACATTTGGAATATTCAGAGCTATAATCTGCTGTTGAATATTTTTCAGCAGTTTGTAACAACTACGCACTTTTTCAGTATTGCTGCTAAAAAGTCCAATAGTCATCAGTCCTTTTATTTTTAAAGTTTCAAATTGTGAAACCTGTTTAGTCAGGTTGGCAGCTTCATCAGGACTTATTCCGAATTTACTTTGTTCGTTGGAAGTATTCACCTGAATCATTACATCCATTGTTTTATTCTCTGCAAGCAACCGCTGGTGTAATTTTTCTGCTAGTTCAATACGGTCAACAGTTTCAATGCAGGATACACCATAGTTTATTACATCTTTAATCTTGTTAGTTTGAAGATGTCCGATAAAATGTTTGACATGTGGGATGAGTTGTAATGCATCATATTTTTCTTTTATTTCCTGTACCTTGTTTTCACCAATCAATGTATAGCCTGCTTTGAAAGCAGTGATGATGCGATCAGGTGTTACCGTTTTTGTTGCAAGCAGTAATTTTACTTCCGATCGTTCGCGGTGTGATTTGCTGCAAGCTGCTTCAATACGGCTGTTGATGACTTGAAGGTTATGAAGTATATCGTCCATTGAAAAACAGAATCAATTTTGTTAGTTTAATTTATTTGAGTTTCTGCAACACTTCCAGCAACACAACTGCCTGATTGAATTGTGTGTCTTTGGCAGAATACAGCAAGGTTACTTTTTTCTTTTGTGAAAGTTCGTGAATTTTTTTTAGCTCTGCAGTTTGTGCTTTAAGTTCTTCTTTATATCGTTTCTTAAACTCAGGAAATTTTTCAGGTTCGTGATTGAACCATTTTCTCAGTTCGGTTGAAGGAGCTATTTCTTTTATCCATTCATCAATTTCAGCAGATGCTTTGCTGATACCGCGGGG
>JABWCA010000195.1 GCA_013359345.1 Ignavibacteriaceae bacterium | reverse complement strand
AAATTCAAGAAATTGTTGATTTCTTAAAAAAACCACAAAAATATACCGAGTTGGGAGCAAAAATTCCAAGAGGAGCTTTATTAGTAGGTCCTCCAGGAACGGGTAAAACGCTTTTAGCAAGAGCAGTTGCTGGCGAAGCAAAAGTTCCATTCTTCTCACTTTCTGGTTCTGATTTTGTTGAAATGTTTGTTGGTGTTGGTGCAAGCCGTGTGAGAGATTTGTTTGAACAGGGTAAAAAGAGCGCTCCGTGTATCATCTTCATTGATGAAATTGATGCCGTTGGAAGGCACAGAGGTGCCGGACTTGGCGGCGGACATGACGAGAGAGAGCAGACACTCAATCAGCTTCTTGTTGAAATGGACGGATTTGAGCAGAACAGCGGTGTTATAATTATTGCCGCAACCAACAGACCCGACGTCCTTGATCCCGCGTTGCTGAGACCCGGCAGATTTGACAGACAGGTAGTGGTTGACAGACCTGATGTGAAGGGCAGAGAAGGAATTCTCAGAGTTCACACCAAAAAGATACCGCTGGCAAATGATGTTAATCTTGAAATCTTAGCCAAAGGTTCACCCGGTCTGGCCGGCGCTGAACTGGCTAATCTTGTTAATGAGGCAGCACTCCTTGCAGCAAGAAAAAACAAGAGTAAAGTTGATATGGATGACTTTGAGGAAGCCAAAGACAAAGTCATGATGGGTATGGAAAGAAAGAGCCTTATCATCTCGGAAAAGGAAAAAGAGACCACCTCTTACCATGAAATAGGGCACGTTCTTGTGGCAAAAATGATTCCCGAGGCAGATCCCGTTCATAAGGTCACAATTATACCCAGAGGCAGGGCGCTCGGCGTTACAAGCTATCTGCCGGTGGATGAAAAGCACACTTATTCAAAGCAGTACCTTGAGGCGCTTATAACCTACGCGCTTGGAGGAAGGGCTGCCGAAAAGATCATATTCAACCACTTTACAACCGGCGCGGGTAATGATATTGAAAAAGCCACAAGCATAGCCAGAAAAATGGTTTGCGAGTGGGGTATGTCTGACCGTCTCGGGCCCATCAGTTACGGTGCAAAACAGGAAGAGATTTTCCTGGGCAAGGAAATCCAGAAACACCGTGATTTCAGTGAAAAGACAGCCATTGAAATTGATGATGAAGTAAGAAGTATCATCAGCAATTGCATGGTGAGAGCAGAGCAGATCCTTAAAGAAAATATCGAACTCCTTCATAAGCTTTCAAAAGAGCTTCTCGAAAGAGAAATTCTTGATGCAGAAGAAATTGATAAGATAATGAAGGGTGAGGAACTGCCACCCGTTCAGAAATCCCAGAAAAGCAACGGTGAGGAAGAGATGCCTGATCATGTTAAAGAACTTATTTCCAGAAGATCAAAATCTCAGGAGCCGGAACCCAGGGATGCAAATTGAGGCAGATCACCAGATAGATTTCAGGTTTGAGATTTACCGGAAGCTTATCCACATAAGCAGCCTTTCAATTCCTCTTATCTATTATTTTATTCCAAAGTATGACGCCGTGATATACCTGTTGATAGCAACAGGTATATCCGTTTTTCTGGATATACTCAGATTCAGGGACGGGGCGGTAAAAAAGTTTCTCAACACCATTTTTGGCAGTCTCCTCAGAAAACACGAGGTTGATGATGCCAGAAAAAATCTCACCGGTGCTTCATATCTGCTCCTTGCAGCGTTGATCTCAGTAATCATTTTCCCGAAACTCATAGCCATTGTTGTATTATGCTTTTTAATACTGGGTGATACTATGGCAGCGCTGATCGGGAGGAGATTCGGTAAAACAAAATTTCTTAAAAAGAGCCTTGAGGGAACTTTTGCCTTTTTTGTGAGTACAATAGTGGTGGTTATTACCGTCCCGAAAGTTTCAGGCTCATTAAATGAATATCTTATCGGTCTTGCAACAGGTGCTGTTGCTGCCGTGGTTGAGAATCTTTCATTCGGATTTTTTGACGATAACCTCTCAATACCAATTATCTCCGGGTTTCTGCTTTGGGGACTCTACCTCCTCGTTCTTCCCGGCTATAATTTAAATCTAAATTAAGAGTGTTTTATGATTAAGCGTTTATTTGTGGCAGTTCTACTGACTGCAAGCATTGTATTTTTAAGCTCCTGCGGAATGACTCAGAAAAAAGCAAGGGGAAGCGAAACCGAAATTCTTGTGGTTGCCGATTCGGCCGAATTCGCGATTCTTGAAACAGCGCTTTCACAGGTGTTTGAAAAGGAAATAATGACCCCCCAGCCTGAAACCCTTTTCACGCTGAAGAGGATTCCGCTTGAACAGCTCAACTCAAAAAAACTAACCAAAAACATAATAATTGCAGCCCCCCTCAATTCAAACAGCAGCACCGCAGACTACATTAAAAATGTGCTTGATGATAATGCGAAGACTGAGATAAAGAAGGGGAATCAGATTAATATCAACCAGAATGATCTGTGGGCAAAAGGTCAGCTTGTAATGATACTTACAGCCCCCACAATGGAAGATCTTGAGTTTCAGATTCTGAGACAGGGTGATAATTTCATTTATGCATTCCAGCGCGCATCTGATGCCAGAGTTAAAGACCTGATGTATGAAACTGATTATACCCAGGAAGATCAGATGGGCAGGCTTCTGAAAGATTTTGGATGGACTATGGCAGTGCCCATTGAATTCAGAATAGCCAAAACCAGTAAAGAAGACGGGTTTGTATGGATAAGAAGAGGACTTAACACCGAGATTGAGAGATGGGTGTTTGTACACTGGATTAAGAACGCAGATTCAAGATATCTCAATGCTGATTCAATTATTGCGATCAGAAACAGAGTCACCAAGGAGCATTACACAACCACAGACAGCGCCTGGGTTACTCTCACAGAATTCACAGGCACAAGTGAAGTGAATTTCAATGGCCGTTTTGCGCTCCTTACACAGGGATTATGGGTTACAACTGATAAATACTCAGGAGGACCCTTAATAAACTACACATTTCTCGACGAGAAGACAAAAACACTTTATATGCTTGACGGCTCGGTTTTTGCGCCCAGGTATAAGAAGAGAAGTTTAATTCAGCAGATGGATGTTTTACTGCAGACCTTCAAAACCCAGGGTGAAATGAAGGATGAAGATGTAAAGCATTATCTGGAAAAAGCAGATCAGAAATAAAGAGGTATAACATGAAAAAGTTAACACCCATCGGTATTTTGGCCGCAATTCTGTTTTTAAGTCTTCCTGTGCATGCTCAGACCGAAGGAAGCAGCAGTCAGTCTGTTCTTAAAACGGGCATGAAATTAATGTACTCGCTTAATGAGTCAACTGCTTTTGATGTGCAGCTTGAAACTCTGAGCGATGCAGTTGAATATGTCTGGTTCAAAAACGGTATGAGAGGCTTTAAGGTTACCCTGACCTCAGAAGCCATGGAAACCAGCAAGACACAGCTGAATTACATTTTTGGCATGGTGGGGATGCCGCCTCAGAAGTTTTCTAACACAACATCCATTTTCTGCAGCCGTATAAACCTTATGGAACTTGTTAACAATAATGAAACCGAAATCAGACTGTACGGCCCTGATACTGATCCTGTAAAGATGGTATCAGAAGGAATTCAGAAAAGAACGTATAAAACTGCTGACGGTGAGGCAGAGTGGGATGTTGTTGCTGCCCGCGGTGAAAACGGTGAGTATATGGAAGTCCTTTTTGACGGGATGTTCCCTCTGATCACAAAATTACAGCTCGACTTTACAATTGAACTTAAGAATATAGAATAATGAAAAGCGGGGAGATTAACCCCGCTTTTTTATTAATAAAATTTTCAAGGAATTTATGAATATCAGAAAATTGCTCCCTCTGTTATTAATCCTTACCGGTATTTCTTCCGCACAGCCCGATTTTTCTCATGAAATGAAAGAAGTTATAAAAAAAAATAATCTCATGAAAAAGAACGGAATAAGTGAACAGAGAGTTTTCTTCACCGATACTGACAATAATTTTATCCCCACCGGTCTTAAAATAAACGAATCGATCGAAAATTATGATACTGAAGGGAGAATTATTAACAGGGCAGTTAATTACAGTTACACCGATACGTCATATATCATTCAGTACAGTTTTTTTTATAATGATACAGACCATCTTGTTGATATGATGATATCCGGCTCTGAAAAGGATACAATATATTTTTCATATCAGAAAGATACCGCAGGAAATGTTACAGAATATCTTTCATACATAAAAGACCATGTTGGTGCGGATAGCATTACCGGCCGGTTTAAGTGTATTTATGATGGTCAGAACAGACTTCTTGTTACCAGGTCGGGTGATCAGGAAGTAATGAGATATAACTATGACGCATCAGGAAATCTGAGCTATATAGAATCAGGCAGTATTATCACCAGATATGAGTATGATGAAAAGGGACAGATACTGACTAAGGTTGTGAGCTCTTCTGAAAATTCCGAAGCCAAAGAGATCAGTAAATATACATATGATAGTAACGGAAACATTAAAACGCTGAAAATTGAAGGCTGGAATGGTTCACTGGCCGAGAACCGTTATGTATATGATGACCGTGGTTTGCAATTAAAGGCATATTTTGCATCTAAAATCAAGGACAGTGACGGAACAGAAACTGAACAGTTTGTCATTGTTGAAAATGAATACAAATAATTTTTTAACGTGAATTCTGATAATCACTTTATTAACAACTAATCTGAATAAATGAAATATATTACCGGTTTCAGCCTGCTACTCCTGATTCTGACAGGCTGCGACAACAATTTCCCTCTGAAGGAAGATATCAGCAGGGAAAACTTCACACTTACCAGCCAGGATAACGGAACGGTTAAATTCCCGTCCGATTTTGAAGGCAAAGTAAAGCTTGTCGGCTTCATTTTTACTGCCTGCCCCGATATATGTCCCATGACTGTGTTAAACCTTCAGCGCATAAGAGAAGCCGCAAAGGAGAAGGGGATAAAAAACATCGAATACCTTGCGATAAGTTTTGACCCTGAACGTGATACTCCTCAGGTACTTAAAAAATATGCAGAGATACGCGATATCAAAACCACTGATTATACATTCCTTACCGGTGAAAAGCCTGTGGTGGAAAAGCTGCTTAAAAAAATGAACATAGTTGCCGTTGCAGCCGATTCATCTTACAATAAAAAAGGTGAACTGAACTATATGTTCATTCATACAGACCGCATAACACTGGTTGATAAGGATAACAGAATCAGAAAAGAGTACAAGGGAAGTGAAATCAACCTTGAAGAAATTGTAAATGATTTAGAAAAATTAGGAGACTGAAATGAAAATTCTGCTCGCAATACTGATGCTCTTTGCCGTGAATTCCGATAAAATAAAGATTAATGATCCCTGGATGAGACCCGCTGCTTCAGGAGGAAATACGGCCGCCTATTTTGAGATTCAGAACCTTACAGATAAAGATGATCAGCTCATTAAAGTGGAAGGTAAATTTGCCGATAGTTTCGAGATTCACGAGACAAAGGAAGTTAACGGTAAAATGAAGATGAGCGAAGTTGGTCAGTTAACTGTGAAAGCAAAATCAACGGTTTCTCTTAAACCCAAAGGAAACCATGTCATGATCTTTGACGTAACAAAAGACCTCAAGAAAGGGAGTACCGAAACCCTTACTCTCACCTTTAAGAATGCCGGTAAAATTGACGTGAAATTCAAAATAACCGATAACACCGGAAACGATAAGCAGAACAGCGGTCACCAGCATCACTGATCTGATTTATCGGCAGTTTGCTTACAGAGCAGGTAATTACAAAGGGAACTGTTAAAGCGGTTCCCTTTTTTAATTTACGGCAGTCAGAGAAATCTATGATTAGTAATTTTAGTGCAAAATGAATTTTGATTCATAATTTAGTCTGTTATGGATTGAAATTAACCCAAAAATTTTCTATGTTTGAGAATGAAATTAACGGGGCTATAGCTCAATTGGGAGAGCGTCTGGTTCGCAATCAGAAGGTTGTGGGTTCGATCCCCATTAGCTCCACAGAATCAGTGTCATCAGTCCGCCGCGGGCGGATCAGTGTCATCAGTGTCATCAGTCCGCCGCAGGCGGATCAGTGTCAGCAAGGGGCAGCATAAACAACGGGAGCACAAACTTTAATTCAGTGCTTGGTGTGGGAGTGCTTCGTTTTTTGTTGCAGCATAAACAGATAAAACTCTGATTATCAGCATTATATCAATTCTGCCGGCTTAGTCATTCTGTAAAATTATTTCCTCCGCAATTATCTCCTTCGTGTCCTGAATTTAATCCGCTTTCAGGATTCCAATTCAGGCCCTGCAATAGTGATAACCGGAACATCCTGCTAGTGTATGATCATTTTTGTTTATTCAGTTATTTGCAGGGGCAAATCAATTCCGCAAGTTTTCCATTCCGCGCATCTGCAATCCTGTTTTACCGTTCAACAAATAAAATGCACAAGTATCTGAAAAGGGGATTAAATTTGGGATTAACAAACCGGATTTTTAATGGAGCACATAAAAAAATACGCACACCTGTATGCGGTTGCGGTTGTTAATTTCCTGATTATCTATCTCACTGTTTTTAACAGACAGTATGGCTATTTTATTGATGAGTTTTATTATATAGCCTGCGCAAATAATCCGGCGGCCGGTTATGTTGATCATCCGCCCCTTGCACCCCTTCTTCTTACTTTCTGGCAATTCTTTTTTGGCGACAGTATTTACTCATTAAGGGTTCTCCCGGCTCTTGCTGTTGCATCAACTTCATTTCTGACGGGTTATTTCACCCTGCTGATTGGCGGGAACAGATATGCTCAGATAATTTCGTCACTCTGTTATATGTCGGCCCCGATAATGCTTGCATTCGGGAGTTTCTACTCAATGAATCCGTTTGAGCCTCTTCTGATGATCATCATCCTGATCATTGTTCTGAAAATAATCAGGACAGGAGATACGAAGCTGTGGATCAATGCGGGGGTATTAACCGGTCTTGGTATAATGAATAAGCATACCTTTGTTATTTCTGCAGTATTTTTGTTTTCCGCGCTCCTTATTTCATCGCACAGGAAGCTGTTGTTTTCAAAGTGGCTGGGGGCCGGAGTTCTGATTGCTTTCATTATTGTGATACCTAATCTCTTATGGCAGTACTTTAATGGTTTCCCCTCACTTGAATTCTACTCCAATATCACTAAATACAAGAACGTCCCCACACCGCCGCTTGAATTTATCAAGGGACAAATAATGTTTTTTTCACCGGTGATTTTTCCGGTTTGGTTTGCCGGACTTATCGGGTATTTTGTCTCGAAAGATCTTAAGGAATACCGTTTCGCAGCTTACTTCTTCATATTATCCTTCGGGTTTATGCTCCTTAGTGCCACAAGCAGACCCGACCGGCTTTCATTTGCATATCCGGTTGTTTTTGCTGCCGGTGGAATGGCAGTATCGGCCCTTATGACCAAAATCAAAATAAAATGGCTGAAACCTGTTCCGGCTGTGATCATAGTTTCGGGGATACTTCTGGCAGTTCCTTTAATTCTGCCTTATCTTTCACCTGAAGCTGCATACAAGGCAACAAAATCGCTCGGGTTTAACACTGAACTCGAAAAGGGGAAAGCACCGCTTAT
>JABWCA010000194.1 GCA_013359345.1 Ignavibacteriaceae bacterium | reverse complement strand
TCACCCATGCATTCTTCAGGCACTTTAGCCTCAACCTCATAAATAGGTTCAAGCAGACATGGTTTTGCCTCGGCAAATCCTTTTTTGAAGCACTGTGAAGATGCAAGCTTAAATGACATTTCATCTGAATCCACATCGTGGAACTTACCGTCAAAAAGTGTCACTTTTACGTCAACAACCTGATAACCGGCTATTACACCTTTTACCATCTGTTCCTGAATTCCTTTTTCAACTGCAGGAATAAATCTGCCGGGAACAACACCTCCAACTATCGCATTCACAAATTCGTAACCAGTCCCTCTGGGGAGAGGTTCCATCTTGAAAAATACGTGTGCAAACTGTCCGCGCCCACCGGATTGTTTTTTGTGTTTGTATTCAACTGAAGCCACTGAACCTTTTATTGCCTCTCTGTATGGCACTTTAGGCTCAACGAGATCAACCTCAACTCCGTATCTTTCTTTAAGACGCTTTACAGCAAGTGAAAGCTGAAGCTCACCCTGTCCGTAAATGACGGTCTGATGTGTTTCGGTATCATATTTAACATTAAATGAAGGATCTTCCTCATGCAGCGTGTGCAGACATGCCGCAATTTTATCTTCATCCCCTTTTGCTTTGGGAATGATAGCGCCACGTATTGCTGCTTCAGGGAATGCAATTGCTTTAATCAGTACATTGGTGCCTTTTCCTGCAAGGGTGTTGTTCGTGTGAGTATCTTTCAGTTTTACCACAGCACCGATATCACCTGCCGAAAGGGTAGGCACTTCTTTCCTGTTATGTCCGTTCAGAATATAAATCTGACTTAATCTCTCACCTTTTTCGTTATTGACGTTTACGAGATCAAGTCCGGGCTGAACTTTTCCGCTGTATACTCTGAAGAGTGAAAGTTCACCGACATGCTGTTCTGAAATAACCTTAAAGATAAAGAGAACGGGAGTACCGGCAGGATCGGGATTAATTTCAGCTTCCCGGCTGCCTTCCTTGGTTAAAGCTATATATGGAGCAACATCTTTTGGTGAAGGGAAGTACTCAGCAACAAAATCGAGGAAATTATTAATGCCGACTCCCTTTGTGGCGCTCACTGCAAAAACCGGAATGAGCCCGCATGCGGTGATTGATTCAACGAGTCCCTGCCTTACTTCTTCAGGTGTTAAATCACCATGCTCAAAGTAATCATTCATCAGTTCTTCATTGGTTTCCGCAATCTTTTCAATTATTGTGGCGTGATATTCTTCAACGAGTCCTTTAACGTCATCGGGTATGTCCATCTCGGTTACCTGTTTTGAACCGGCAGGACCATATTTATAAGCTTTCTGCTTAATAACATCAATTACAGTATCAAACTGCAGGCCCTGGTTGTATGGAAAAGTCACCAGAACCGCATCATGAGAGAGTCTTTCATTAATTTTTTCCATTACAGCTTTGTAATCTGATCTCTCATTATCGCACTTATTAATAACAATAGCTGAGGGTTTGTGCATTTCTTTCACAAATTCAAAAGCATGCTCCGTCCCTACTTCAATTCCTTCGACCGATTTAACAAGGAGGACACCGGTATCGCAAACCGTTACTGCAGCCTTTACTTCGCCGACAAAATCCGAGTATCCGGGAGAGTCAATAAGATTAATTTTCCTGTCTTTCCATTCAGCATGACATGCAGAAAGAGAAATTGAAAACTGTCTTTGAATCTCGTTCTGTGAATAATCAGAAACTGTATTACCTTCTTCTATTTTTCCAATTCTGTTTATTTCACCGGCTGCAAAGAGAATATTTTCAGTAAGCGAGGTCTTTCCGGCGCCTCCATGTCCTATAAACGCAATATTCCGGATATTTTCCGGCAACATTTCTTTCACTAGTAAGTCTCCTGTGTTAATTATCTGCCTGAGTTAAATGTCTTCCAAAATACTGATAAGGCAGATCTGATCGCTTTGAGGTTAGACATAAGCTTATCTATCGGCGATTCAACCGATTCCTTAATCTTACCTTCGATGCTTATGATACTCTCTAATCTCATCTTGACCTCATCAACAATCCATCCGGTTTTGTCAAGCTGCTCACTTACCTCTGCAGATAATTCTCTAAGCGATGCGCTCATCTCAACTAGTGAATCAACAAGCGGATCTATACGCTCAATCAACTGTTTGGTATCCTGGTTAAACTCATTGATTGAGGCAGCAACTCTTCTAAGAAAAACAATCAGAGCAATACAAAGCGCCGAAGCACTTATCAGTAAAATGACTGTGAATATTGTTATAACGCTATCCATTAAAACCTGTTAGTTTTTTGCTTCTTTATATGCTTCAACTCCTGCTTTCACGGCAGTTTTCACTTTGCCTGTTTCACTTGCAAGAGTTTCTTTACCGGTTTCAAGCATATCTGATGCTTTTGAACGGGCATCTTTCAGAATTTTTTCTGTGTCGTCTATCAGTTCTTCAGCTTTTTTCTTTGCATCGGCTATAAGAAGTTCTGCTTTTTTCTTTCCTTCGTTAATAACCTGATTTGCTCTTATCTTGCTTGTTTCAAAGAACTTTTCGGCTTCATCAGCCAGTTCTTCTGATTTACCTTTAATATCCGCTCTTAACTCTTTTCCGCTTTTAGGAGCGTACAGAAGGGCTACTGCTGCGCCGACAATACTGCCGGTAAGAAAGCCAATTAACAGACCTTTGCTGAGGTTTGAGTTATCCTTTCCCATGGTGTCTCCTGTTGTTTTGTGTTCCGTGATAATAGTCCACTATCTCTGTGTATTATTTTATTCAGTTCAAATTGCTATAACTAGCAAAAGAAATTTAAGTAATTTTTTAACAAAAAGATATCTAAATCAATCCGTTAATAATTAATAGTTTTATATCTGTTCGGTTTTTACCTTTTTCTTACGGTTGCCCGTAAACAGTTGCAGATCATCAAACATGAATGACCTGATATCTGATACTGCCGAAAGGAATGCCTTTCCGTACCCGGCCTGAATACTGAGCTCGGCAAGCTTATCAGCCTTTTCGGCATCCCCGAGATACTCATTGAGTTTATCCGAAAGAATCTTTTTCAGTTCCGAAAAGAATATACTGAATCTCTTGATGATTGTCTTGTTGCCAAAGTATCCTTCATACAGAAGGTGCAGATGCAGTTTACTGCTGAACGAAGGATTCTGAAAAATATTTGGCACAACATCAAGCACTTCATTCATTCCCCTCGGCATGATCTCTCTTTCAAGCTCGGCTCTTATAACAGAAAGCGATGATTTAAGGTGCATATCAAGAACATCTGTAATCAGCTTATCTTTTGTCTTATAATAGTAGTAAAGAGTTCCCCTGCTTATCTTAAGAGTGAAACAGATATCTGCAAGGCTGGTATCATGAATGCCTCTTTTATAGATAAGCCTGGATGTTGCATCCAGAATTCTCTCTCTTGTGTTTACCTGCTCAACTGCTTTCCTGCTCAGGAGCATAACTTATACACCCAGCTCTTTAATCAGATTATCCGCCTTCCCTACTTTCTCAACCACCCAGAGAATAAACCTTATATCAACTCCTATTGATCTGCTGTAAGCCTGGCTCCATGCATAATCATTTATGGTGGCTTCAAACGCACGGTCAAAGTTCAGACCTATAAGTCTTCCGGTTGCATCAAGCACCGGGCTGCCTGAGTTACCCCCGGTCGTATCCATATTGTAAAGCATGGCAACGGGCAGGTCTTCAAGCTCCTCATCATAGTATCTGCCAAAGTTGCCCTTAAGATACTCCTCCTCAAGAGCCTTATAAAGCTTATAATCGGGATTACCCGTTTTGCCTTTATCAATAAGTCCGCTGATTGTTGTTTTAGGTTTGTAATATGTGGCATCAGCCGGGGTGTAGCCCTTTATATAGCCATAAGTGAGGCGGAGCGTTGAATTTGCATCGGGTATGAATTTCTTTTGCTGAAATTCAGCTTTCACCGCAGTATATTTTGCCAGAAGAACATTAAGCCTGCCGTCTGCCTCTTTTACCTTATTTGAAATATCATCTGATTCCTTTTTGAAGGCACGGTAATATTTCAGCATCGGATCATCAAAATTATCATAATCTTCAGGCGACATTTTCATCACTTCAATAAACGAATCCTTTTTAAGCAGTTCAGATTCATCAAAGAGCATCTCATAAAATGATGCTGCACTTTTCTTTGAATCAATATGTTCAAAAAATGCCTCAATAACACTCCATGATCTCATATCGGGGTATTTGCCCGCATTTTCAACCAGTGTGGTAAATGTCTGCACATCAACTTCCCTGTTCAGATTAGCAAACAGTTTGTTAACTTCATCCATAAGTTCAGACTCATTCCCGGCTCTGAAAATTTTATCCCGCTTCTCATCAGGAAGAGTTTTACTTTTCATATAGCCGTTCATAAACATGACCAGATCAACCGAACCCATGAAATTGGCGAAAACACCCGCGGTTCTCTGTTTGCCCGTCAGCTCAAAATGGGTTTTGTAAGCTTCTTTTATACTTTCAAAAAGTCCTTCATACTTAGCGGCCATATCCTTATCAGAAGCAATAAACTCCTTCATTGCTTTTTCTTCTTCAAACTTTTTTGCGGTCAGATCTATTCTTCTCATACCAAGCATCTTGCCTCTGAAATTCTTTTCAGTGTTTGCAAGGCCCTTGATTGTTGAAGCAAGCTGAAGAGCAAGCGCGGGATCCGCACTGCCCAGTTCCTCATATTTTTTTATCAGTGAAGCATACAACTGCTGTATAAAAGGCAGGAAAACTTCTTCATGATATCTGAGAAACTCTGCCGGCATATTACGGAATGTTCTTCCGGGATAACCGAGCATGAATACAAAATCTTCCTCTTTAACACCGTTGGGATTCACGCTGATGAATTTCTTCGGTTCGAAGGGAACGTTGTCTTTTGAGTATTTCGCAGGTTTCCCGTCTTTAGATACATAAGCTCTCAGGAATGAAAAGTCACCTGTATGACGGGGCCAAACCCAGTTATCGGTCTCTCCGCCAAATTCACCAAGTGATCTGGGCGGAATGTATACAAGCCTTACATCAAGAATGGTCTGATACCTGAAAAGGACATAAGATTTACCGACAAACATCTCTGCCACTTCGGCTTTGATTCCTACTTCCTGCTCTGCCTCTTTAATAATTGCTTTTCTGGCGTCAGAAATTGCGTTTATTCTTTCAACCCCTTCTTTTCCATCTGCTGCGGCGAGCACTCTTTCAGAAACATCTTCATAACTCTGCGTGATCAGGCAGGTCAGCCCTTCGGCAGGAATTTCCTTCTCCTGTGAACCGGCAATGAACCCGTTTTCAAGGTAGTTATTTTCAACAGTGCTGGCTGCGGCAACATAACCGAAAGCACAGTGGTGGTTAGTGAGAATAAGCCCTTCATCAGATACAAATGAGCCTGTGCATCCGCCCACCTTTACAAGGGCATCAATCAGGCTTGTGCCGCCGGGATTATAAATATCTGAAACTTCAATCTTGAGACCCGCTTCCTTAAGATTCAGTCCGCCAATTTCGCTCAGAGGGAACATCCCTTCATCAGGCGGATTCCACCCGCTGAACACGAAACCAAGAATTGTAATAAAAAGAAGTGATGAGATATGTCTCAGATATTTCATTGATTCTCCTGATAAAAAATTTTTTGATGTAAGTGAAAATAAAAAAGTACTGTTCAATTTACAACGTAAGGGTTTATCCGGATAAAAATAATAGAAGAAAATTATTTTGATTTTCCGCAGTCATTAATGTTACTTGTATAATATAAGTATGATTCAGTCGGATTTCAAATGAAAGTACAGAGATTCATTTCGTTATTCTGCGTCATATTTCTCTTATCCTGGTCAATTGACGCTTATTGCCAGAAAAGTATTGGCAAGGTTACCTATTATGAAGGGACCGCCAAGGCAGGTGTGCATAATAAACTTGAGAAAGTTAAACTTAATCAGGATATATTATCTGATTATTATATTGAGACAGGCCCTGAAAGTCTGATTGAGATTACATGGTCTGACGGTAAAAAAAGCACACTCCCCTCGCTCAAAAATATCAAAGCTGAGGAACTCCACTCCAACAGTCAGAAAGACATCAAAAACAAAACCTCCGATATCTCCGGTAAGATCGGCTCAATTCTGAAGGGTGATTCCGATAAGAAAAAGCAGCAGGAGGGCGGTATCAGAAGGGATATGTTCGGCTCAGACAGCCTGATCACTTTTGAAGAAGCTTACAGTTTTTATGAAGCAGGCGATTTTGTAAAAGCAAATGAAAGTCTTTCAAAATTTTTACAGCAAAATACAGATGATCCATTAAAAAAGGAAGCAATGTTTACACTGGCACTCTGCCTGATTGAACTTGACTTGCTTGAAGAGGCTGAAGAATTGCTTGAAAATTTTGTGGATATTTACCCTGATGACAAGCTGAGTGAATATGCTGAAGCAATTCTTGACGAGTTTTAACGGGTTAAGGGCGCATAAAAAACTTTTCTGGTTTTCAGGCGCACTTGTTGTTTCTCTTCTTTCTGCTTCGGTTTCATTTGTAACTGAAGGGGTCAGTAATCTTTTGGCGAGACCCCCGCTTGAAGCGTTCAGCAATGAAATAATCAGCCTTGCACTCAAAGCAAATGATTTCAGGGATAAGGGCACTGATTTCCCCGCCGAAAAGTTCGTTATAATTGAAATGGATGACGCTTCAATTGAAAAACTCGGGAGAATTAATCAGTGGCCGCGGGCATTTGATGCAGAAGTGATAAGATACATTTCATCAGGCAATCCGTCATTAATCATACCGGATCTTTTGTATACCGAGAGCGATACTCTGCCTTCTTATTATAAAGAGATACTTACGTTTCGTGGCATACCTGATCCCGGTAAAGTAATCTCCGGACTCAGCACAGATGATGTTCTTGCCGATGCAATAGATGAATCGGGCAGAGTTATTCTTTCATTCTATGATGATGATATCAATCAGTACTCTTCAGCAGCTGAATCAGAGTTAAAGCTCCTACCCGGAATCTATACCGACCGCTCTTCGGGCAAATATCTTAACAAACTCCTGAATCCGGTGCTTCCCCGGCCCTACTTTCTCTCAAAAGCTCTTGCGGCAGGCAGCATTTCAATGTTTTCGGGCCATGATGGTGTGGTCAGAACTTATCCGCTTATTCAGGCGCTGCCTGAAAATAACATGACTGATAAAGATAAGATCAGAACTACTGCAAATATCAGCCTTCTTGCGGCAGTTTTTCTGATGGAGAGCAAACCGGCAGACATCACCTTTGACGGCAGAGATTTAGCCATCGGGAAAAAGGTAAATGTGCCTGTAAACGCAAGAGCAGAAATGACTATGTGTTTTCCGGGTATGGACGAGGGATTCAGGAAAATTTCATTTTATAAGGTTCTTGAAAACAGGATGCCCGCCGAGTTTTTTGAAAACAAGGTGGTATATATTGGCGCTACTGCGTCAGGTGTTGAGGATCTTAAGACAACACCAGTCGGAGAGAAAGTTCCGGGTGTTTATATTCATGTTGCTGCACTGTTTAACCTGCTTAACAGACAGTTTATACGTGAAATTGAACCGGGCAGAATAATCATGTTAAATCTGGTAATAACTCTGTTCCTTTCTCTTCTCTTTATCAAAGCAAGGCCCATCACATCAGTGA
>JABWCA010000193.1 GCA_013359345.1 Ignavibacteriaceae bacterium | reverse complement strand
GGTGACCCCTGTAACCCTTGACAGTCTTACCAGCGGTTTCAATATCGGCAAAGACAAAACCACAGATGTTTATTTCAATGAAATGCTGGGTTTTACAGAAAATGAAGTTAAGGAGATACTGCGGCATTATGAAGCAGGCAATTCCGCCGGTTTAATGGATGATTTAAGAAGACTTTATAACGGCAGTCTGTTTTCTTCGCGTGCGTCAGAAAGAATTTATAACTCAAATATGGTCTGGTACTTTTTGAGTGAGTATTTCCCATCACAGAATTATCCTCAGAAATTAATTGATTCCAATATTGCAAGTGATTACGGAAAAATAAAGAACCTGTTTTATATAAATAGTTCAGCTGAACATCGCCGGAAACTGAACGAAATAATCACCGCCGGTGAAACGACTGCATCCATAACTGAAAAATACAGTTTTGAAAGAGCTCTTACCCCTGATGATTTTGTTTCACTCCTTTTCTATAACGGGATGCTGACAATCAAAGATGCGCAACTCAGCCTGGTAAGATTTCAGATTCCCAATTATGTTATCCGTGAGATATACTGGAGTTTCTTCAAAGATGAAATGCTTCTTTTGCCTCATGCCGGTATAGATGAGAGCAATTTACAGAATGCGTTGCTTGATCTGGCTCAGAACAATAATATGAAAAGATGGATCGGTGAAATTGAAAAAGTGCTTGAGCTTCTTAGTAACAGGGATTATCAGAACTTTGATGAAAAGTATATAAAAATGCTTTTCATCACACTGGCTTCATTAACACAGTTATACATAATTAAAAGTGAAGCTGAAGCCGGTGGTGAATACCCGGACCTCATGTATCTTTACAGAAGACCTTATGAACCAAATTATCAGTTCCTCCTTGAACTGAAATATCTGAAAACAAATGAAGAGAAAAAACAGAGCTCTGTTTTGCTGCACGCTAAAGAACAGGTGAGGAGATACCTGAATAAGCCGGAAATTAAGCAGCTGAAGAATCTGAAATCATATGCCGTTGTATTTACCGGGAAAAAAGGACATTTTGAAGAAATCATTTCCTGATTCATAGAAGCGGATTTATTTTATCGGCTGGTTATATTAAAAAATGCTGATAAGTTTCCGCCGCAAATCTCAAAAAATCCTCCTTCCAATCCTGATGCATCTGTGATATCGCTCTGTTAACTCATGCCACCATGACCATTTACATCTTTCTGACCGGCATACTTCATGATCTGCATCTCTGATGCCGGGTGCAATATGCTCTTTCAGGTTCTTACCGCAGGGCTTTGGGCTGTGATTAAATCACATCACGAATAAATTTACTGAAAATTCAGAAAATAATTTCCGAACGCTATTGATAAATTGAACAGCGTTCAATATTTTTACAATGTAAATTTTGGTAAGTATGGGCATCCGCGAAAGAAAAGAAAAAGAAAAAACTGAAATGCGCAGCAGCATTCTGAAAGCCGCCATGAGTCTTTTTATTGACGAAGGCTATGAGAATGTTTCAATGAGAAAAATTGCGCGTAAAATTGAATACAGTGCATCAAGCATCTATTCATACTTTGAGAATAAAGATATGATTCTCTTTGAACTTCTTCATGAGGGTTTTGAAAAGCTTAAAGAGAAGCAGCTCTTTGTGCAGGGGATAACCGAACCTAAAGAGAGGCTGATTGCCCACGGCGATGCCTATATGGATTTTGCATTCGAAAATTCACAGTACTATGAGCTTATGTTTCTGATTCATAAACCTAAAGAAAGGTTTGATCTTCATAAAGTGAAAGTGCTGGGAGATTCATGTTACGAACTTCTTGTTAAAAATGTTGCCGAGTGCGTTGAAGCAGGGTATAACAAAGGGGAAGATGTAAACAACCTTGCATTATTTCTCTGGTCATCTCTTCACGGAATTGTTGCCCTTTACATAAGGCAGGCAATAATACTCGAGGAATTCAACAAACAATATCTCGATAATATTAAATCGGTTACACTCCATTTTCTCCAGCAACTGATAAAAAAATAAAGTTTCAGCCGGCTCCATACCGGTCTGGTTTTGGATTTAATAAAGGATTTCTGATCAGTTTAACTTAAAAGGGTGAAATATACCCTTTCGCAGAATTACGCAGTTAACTGAACAGTGTTCAATAAATTTACAATGTGAAGTTTACTAAAGAGGCACTATGAAAAAAACAATTTATCTTCTGATTCTTTTCCTGGCAGCCGCTGTGCAGATAAATGCGCAATCTGTTCTTGAAGAATACATAAGAGAGGGACTTGATAACAATCTTGTCCTTAAACAGAAACAGGTTTCGGTTGAGCAGGGAATGACAGCCCTCAAATCTGCAAATGCGCTGTTTTATCCGGGTATCACCCTTATGGCAGATTACCTGAGCGGTGAAGGGGGAAGAAATATCTCTATTCCGGTGGGTGATCTTATGAACCCGGTTTATACAACCCTTAACCAGCTTACAGGCAGCAGCAGATTTCCGCAGATTGAAAACGTGAAGCAGGATTTTCTCCCGTTTCAGTTTTATGATGTAAAACTGAGGGTATCAATGCCGCTGCTGAACACCGATATCATTAAAAACAGCGAGATTGCCGGAATTCAGAATGAGATAACCCGACTTGATCTGGAGGCTTACAAAAAGGAGCTGGTTAAGGAGATATCAAACGCATATTACGGATATCTGATGGCAGTGAACGGAGTCAAAATCTACAAAAATGCCATTGAACTAGCACTTGAGGGGAGACGCGTTAATGAAAAACTCCTTAAAAACGGGGAACTCCTGCCGGTCTATCTGCTCCGCGCTGATGCCGAGATTGAAGAATTAAGGGCAAAATTATCAGGCGCTCAAACCTCTGAATCCGCTGCTGCCAAATATTTTAATTTTCTTCTTAACCGTGATGCCGCCGCTGAGATCAAGATTGATGAGTCGGTCTTCAGCAGTCAGAATAATAAAACTGATGTATTATCTGACGCTCAGCTCCGCACTGACAGAGAAGAACTTAAGATGCTTGAGGGGGTGGTGAAAATAAAGCGGAGTGTAACAGAGATGAACCGGCTTAACTGGATACCCAAGATCAATGTATTTGCAGACCTGGGAGCTCAGGATTCAAAATGGAATTACAATCAGGATTCAAAATATTACCTTTTCGGAGTGCAGCTCTCACTCCCTCTTTTTGAATCATTCAGGCAGGCTTATAAAACAGAAAGTTCAGAGCTTGAACTCAAAAAATCTGAACTGGAGCTTAATCTGGTCAAAAATCAGCTGCAGATGAAGCTTAAAATAGTGCAGGATGAACTGAGAGCCGCATCAGATGCTCTTGGCAGTGCAATTAAACAGGAAGAATTTGCGGTATCATACAATTCTCTTATTTCAAAGGGATACCAGGAGGGAGTAAACAGCTTTATTGAGACCATAGACGCAAGAACCCAGCTTCTGAATGCAAGGCTTCTGGTTAATATAAGCAGGATCAAATTTGAAATAGCAAAAGTCAACTTAAACCGGGAAACAGCCGGGTACACTAATTATGAGGAAGTGAAGTAATATGAAAAAGTATCTGATAACAGTATCAATGCTGACCCTTACGGCTGTATTATTATTCGCCGGCTGCGGGGAGAAAAAAGAAAAACGAGCTCAGGATGTTATTCCGGTAGATCTGCTGGAGCTGAAAAAGGAAATCACTTACCGCGAGGTGATGACCTCGGGCCGGTTCACCACCGATGATGAGACGCCACTGTCATTCAAAACCGGCGGTATAGTGCGCGGAGTTTTTGTGAAAGAAGGCGACTATGTGAAAAGGGGACAGGTGCTTGCTTCACTTGAACTGACGGAAATTAACAGCGGTGTGGCTCAGGCAACCCTCGGATATGAAAAGGCGCTCAGAGATTATAACCGCGTAAGCAGCCTCTATAAAGACAGCGTTGCAACTCTCAGTCAGTATCAGAATGCCAAAACGGCTCTTGATATTGCAGCCGAGCAGCTTAACATAGCCAGATATAATCTGAATTACTCTGAGATAAGGGCCTCTGCCGATGGTTATATACTTAAAAAGTTTGTGAATGAAGGTCAGATGGCGGGGCCGGGAACTCCCGTGCTTCTCGTAAACGGAGCAGGCAAAGGAAACTGGGTTTTAAGAGTTGGTGTAAGCGACCGTGAATGGGCCGCTATCAGAACCGGCGACAAGGCCTATATAGAACCTGAAACAGCATCGGGAAATAAGCTGGCTGCTGCGGTGAGCAGAAAATCAGAGGGGGTTGATCCGGCATCAGGCACATTCACTGTTGATCTCAGGCCGGTTTCACTTAACGGCACAGATATAGCCACAGGGCTGTTCGGCAGGGCTGTGATTATTCCCTCTGAAACTCTTGATGCCTGGGTTGTGCCTTATGATGCAATTATTGACGGCGACCGTGATTCTGGCTTTGTTTTTGTCACCGATGATGAAAAGACCGTAAAAAAAGTAAAAGTTAGAATCCTTGAAATCCTTAAAGACAGGGTTCTGGTTGGCGGAGGACTTGAAGATGCAAAGGCGCTTGTGATTTCAGGGAGCGCATACCTGACTGACGGCACCCCGATATCTCTTGGAAAGAAAAAGGCTGCCTTATGAAAATAGCAGAATATTCTGTAAAAAATCCGCAGCTTACTTTTCTGCTCTTTCTTATGGTGGCAATAACCGGTGTTTATACCCTGATCACCATGCCGAGATCAGAAGATCCCGATCTTGAATTCCCGGAATTCCCTGTGATTGTGATATATCCCGGAACAAGCCCCGCAGACATGGAGGATTTGATTGTTGAGCCGATTGAAAAGAAACTCAGCGGACTTGAAGATGTAAAAAAGATAAAATCAGAGATACTTGACGGGCTGGCAATAATAAACGTGGCATATAAACACGGCTCAAATGTTGACAGCAAATATCAGGAAATGGTGCGTGAGGTCAATAATCTCAAAAATGATCTCCCCGCCGATATTTACAGCATTGAGGTAAAGAAAATTGTTCCCTCAAATGTTAACGTGCTTCAGGTGGCCTTTATATCGGAAAATGCCCCTCTTGATAAACTGAGGGAGAAAGCAGAGGATCTGAAAGACGAACTCAGCAAGCTTCCGGAACTCAAAAATATCCAGATTCACGGGCTGCCTGATAAGGTGGTTAATGTGGAGCTGAAATTTGATAAAATGGCCGCTATGGGAGTGCCCATTGATGCCGTGCTTGGCAGCATTCAGAGTGAAGGGCTGAATATTCCCGGCGGGAACATTAATGCAAACGGGAAATCATTTAACATCAAAACAAGCGGTAAGTACAAGAGCATTGAGGAAATAAAATCAACAATTGTTTATTCGGCAAATGACAAAAACATTTTCCTCAGGGATATTGCAACAGTATTTTTTGAGTATGAGAAGGATAAATACACAACCAGGCTGAACGGTCACCGGTCAATCCTGGTAACTGCGGCACAAAAAGCGGGACTCAATATTACTCAAACCCAGAAGAAATACCTTAAGGTGCTTGAGGAATTTGACAAAAAAATGCCTTCAAACATTGATATGGTTCATCATTTTGATCAGGGTGCAGCGGTCAATAACAGACTTCAGGGACTGGGAATCGATTTTTTGATCGCCATCGGGCTCGTAATGCTTACGCTGCTGCCGCTCGGAAACCGGCCAACCATAATTGTGATGATGTCAATACCCCTTTCACTCTCAATCGGGGTGGTGCTTATAAACCTGTTCGGATTCAATCTGAATCAGCTGAGCATAGTCGGTTTTGTTGTTGCGCTCGGTCTGGTTGTTGATGACAGCATAGTGGTCATTGAGAATATTGAGCGCTGGATGCGTGAGGGGGCAACAAGGATGGAAGCTGCCCTAAAGGCGACAAAACAGATAGGGCTGGCTGTTCTGGGGTGTACTGCCACACTTGTAATCGCTTTTCTGCCTCTGGCTTTCCTTCCTGAAGCATCAGGTGACTTCATAAGGAGCATACCGGCTGCAGTGATCTCTTCAGTGCTGGCTTCAATGGTTGTTTCGCTTACAATAATTCCGTTTCTCTCAAGCAGAATTCTTAAAGAGCATCATGGTAAAAGCGGGGGCAATATATTCCTGAGACTACTGCAGAAAGGAATTCACGCCACTTACGGAAAATTTCTTGATAAAGCCCTTGAACGGCCTGTGCTGGTTCTCGCCGGCACTGCGCTGATGTTTATTGGGTCGCTCTCGCTGATTCCGGTTGTGGGAACCAGCCTTTTCCCGGCATCAGAAAAACCGCAGTTTCTTATTGATGTCACCGCGCCTCCTCAGTCTAATATGGCTTACACAAATGAGGTGACAAGGAAGATCGAAACTGAACTTAAAAAGTATGGTGAAATTCAGTATTTCACATCAAATGTTGGCAGGGGGAATCCGCAGGTGTATTACAATGTTCCGCAGGGACAGGAGAGAAACAGCTTTGCCCAGATCTTTGTGCAGCTTCACGACGGAACCAACCCCTCCCGAAAACTGGAGATAATTGAAGAACTGAGAAAGAGATTCACCCCTTTCCCGGGTGCAAGAGTTGAGGTCAAGAACTTTGAGCAGGGACCCCCTGTAACTGCACCTGTGGAGGTCCGGCTGTTCGGTGATAATCTTGATACGCTCAGAAGGCAGGCAGCCGTTGTTGAAAAGCTGCTGCGCGAAACCGAAGGCACAATCTATGTTAAAAATCCGCTTGACAATCTGAAATCGGATATCAGAGTGAAAATCAACAAAGAAAAAGCCTACTCGCTCGGCATTCCCACTGTTAACATCGCAAAAACAGTAAGGCTTGCGGTGGCAGGCTTTGAGCTCGGACAGATGACGGATGAAAAGAATGAGAACTACGATATCATTGTGACCAAGATGAACGAAGAGAGGAACACCCTGAGCGCATTTGATAATCTCTATATCAATAATCTTCAGGGAAAACCGGTGCCGCTTTCACAGGTTGCTGAACTTACACTTGAGTCATCACCGGTTACGATAGTTCATCTCGATAAAATAAGAACGGTATCAGTCTCATCTTTTGTGGAAAAAGGTTATCTGAATTCAGAAGTGATAAATGCGGTGATGGATAAAATGTCCACCCTGCCGCTTCCGTCCGGTTATTATTATGAAATGGGCGGCGAATATGAATCAAGGAACGAATCATTCGGAGGGTTCGGACTGATAATCATGGTTACGGTGTTCCTTTTCTTTGTAGTGCTGATTCTCGAGTTCAAAACCTTCAAAAGTACGATCATTGTGCTTTCAGTGCTTCCTCTGGGCATGGTGGGTGCAATACTTGCCCTTCTGATAACGGGCAACACATTATCATTCGTTGCTGTGGTGGGCCTTGTGGCACTTGCCGGAATTGAAGTAAAAAACACCATTCTGCTTGTTGATTTCACAAATCAGATGAGGCAGGAGGGCAAACCGCTTGAAGAGGCGATCAGGCTCTCAGGAGAGGTTCGTTTTCTCCCCGTCGTGCTCACCTCACTTACTGCAATAGGCGGCTTTTTGCCGATAGCCATTTCAACAAATCCGCTTATTTCGCCTCTGGCAATTGTTCTTATAGGAGGGCTGAACACCTGTTATCTATAAGCTCATTCCGCCAAAAATTGACTGAATCTTTTTGCAGGGCTGCTGTGAATGCGGCAGCCCGGCAGGGGTTTGCGGGTTTCAATTTCAGGGTTATAACGGGGCGGAAATAAGTTTGGTAAAGGTTACATACATTTCCGGGGGGGGAAGCGTCCCCCCGGAAATGTATGTGAAACTTGTATTAATGATTTTATTCTAACCCCCGCCCTTCTACCCGGTCTTCTTAATAACCACAATGGTGATATCATCATTTTGCTCACCGGTGCCGGTCCAGAGTCTGATTTCCTCTTTCAGTACATCAATGAGCGGAGACGGCTCAAGGTCTTTGTTTTTCTGCAGTATCTCTTTCAGCCTCTCAAACCCGAAAATTTCTTTTGTCTCATTAAAGAGCTCTGATAAGCCATCGGTGAAGAGCACCAGAATATCACCCGGTCTGAACTCAACTTCTGTTTCCTGATAAGTGAAATTCTTAAATGCACCAAGGGGCATTGATTTGTGGAGAATTTCGGTGATGGCGCCTGTTTCACTGTTTATCAGCAGGGCAGGGGGCATTCCTGCTGATGAATATAAAAATGAATCACGGCTGAACTTGAGGAGGCTCAGAGACATGAACAGATTCCCGAAGTTCAGTTCTTTTATATTGGCAGAGCACTTGGCAAAGAAATCAGCGGAGTTTTTAGAGGAGCTGAATGAATTGAATTCCCATTTAATCAGCGAGACCATAATGCCGGCCTTTATTCCGTGTCCCGTGGCATCACCAATAACGCAGGTAAAGTTCTCCTCATCATCCACCTTAAAATCATAATAATCACCGCCCACCTCCATTGCGGTTTTCATATAGCCGCAGATCCTGTAACGGGGGAGTGCGGGGCACATAGCAGGCAGCATGGAGAGCTGAAGTTTTCTTGCCCCCTCAAGCTCCTGGGTTTTCCGTTTCATGGCTTCCTCGGCGGCCATTGCCTGAGCCTCTGCGGCTCTTGCCCTCAGCTCAGATTCCTTAAGCATGTTCTTTTCACGTTCTGCCTTAATGATTCTCCTTTTCTGAAGAGAAAGCACAAATGCAAAAATCAGTGCAAAGCCAAGAAGATATAAAAGGTATGCGGTGGTGGTGCGCCAGAACGGCGGATTCACGATTATCTTAATACGGAGCCCCTGATTATTCCATATACCTGAGTTATTGGAGGCTTTGAGTATGAGAGTGTATTCTCCCGGCTCAATATTAGTGTAAGAGATGTACCTTCGCTTTTCCGAGAGAATCTCGGCCGGATCAAAGTTTTCAAGCATATAGCTGTAACGGTTCTGCTCGGGGTTGAGGAAATTAAGTCCCGCAAATTTGAGTGCAAATGAGTTCTGTGAATAGTCAAGTTCAAGCACCGGCATCCCCGATTCATCTCTTTTCAGCAACGGATCAATGCTGTTAACCGTGAGTCCGGAATTAAGGAATGAGAACTCGGTGATCACAACAGCAGGGGCGCGGTTGTTTATCTCCACTTTTTCGGGATCGAAAATTGTCATTCCCGCAAGGCTGCCCATGTAAATTCTGCCGTCGGATGCAGTTGCGGATGCTATGTAGAATCCCTCAAGGAAGCCGTCAAGTTCATTGAAGGTTACAGATTTTTTAGTTTTATGATCATATTTGATCAGCCCGCTCTGAGATGTAATCCAGTAGTACCCTTTTTTATCTTTTGTGACCGAATAGATAGTGTTACTGCCCGTAACAGGGGGGAGGTCTATCCTTTCAACTGTGAGTTTCAGGGGATCTATGACATTAAGTCCGTTTTCAGTGCCAACCCAGAACATTCCGTCATCATCCAGAAAAACATCCTGAATGACATTATGTGAAAGGGATTTGCTGTTGCCGGGATTTGCCGCCACATTATAAGTTTTGCCTGAATAAACATCAAATTTGATGAGCCCTTTATCGAGAGTGGTGATCCAGAGGCAGCCCGTCTTATCAAACTTTGCCCCGGTGATTCTTCTTGTACCGAACAGCCTGTCCTGCGGCGGATTTTTGCTTTTCCTTACTGAATCAGGAAGAATGATCAGAGAATCAATAACTCTTTTCCTGTCGGGTGAAATCAGATAAACTCCCTGTACGGGGCCTATTGCCCAGAAGTTGCCTTTGGCATCCTCACCCACTGCCGAGGTCATGAAATTTGAAGGAAGCAGGGGAACCTTAAAGGGGTAAACCTTGCGGGTGGTTGCATCAATGTAGCCGTATCCGCTTGCTCCTGCGGAATAATAAATCCTGTTTTTATCATAAAGCGAGGGGGCAATCGCAGAGATATTAGTAGTCGGCAGATCTGAATTTGCGGGCGAGATATTCAAAACTTTTTTTGCCACGGGATCAAGCACCTCAATGCCCGAACCGCTGCTCACCATCCAGATTTCTTTCCGGTGACTTTCAAAAACCGAATAAATAAAATTTGAAGAAAGTTTAAGATCTTCGGTGGCTGTGGTGAAGTTCATTATTGAGTTGGTGTTCTCATAGACTGAGAGCATACCTCCGTCAATAGTGCCAACCCATACAATCCCTGATTCATCCTCGTAAATATCGGTCACCGAAGAACTGCCCATAAGGTGAGGCATCAGTTTATGCGGAACATACTTTCTTTCTTTTATATCAAACGCAAAGACACCCCCGCCTATTGTCATGACATGGGCGAGATTCTTCTCCTTCATGGAGTTCCTGAGTCTGTAAACGGAGATGCGTCCCGCGGGTGAAGCTGCGCCGCGCGGAAATTTATATTCTTTATAGGTGCCTGCGGCCTTATTGAATTCTGTTATCCCTTCACC
>JABWCA010000192.1 GCA_013359345.1 Ignavibacteriaceae bacterium | reverse complement strand
CATCACTTAAGTGTGCAAAAGCAATGTACAGATAACCAAGATTTTTAATGTATCTCCGGCCTTGAATGCCCATTTGATCTCCTTTAATGAATATTCAGAAGTTTTTGATAATATAATTATAATTTGTTAAAATTTTCTTTAATTTGGAAAAGAATAACCGGAGATTTTTTATGACTTTAGAACAGGTCAGGTCTTATTTCCCTCACCTTAACACCGGAAATATTTACCTGAATCATGCTGCGGTAAGCCCTCTGTCATCATTTGTGATTGATAAAATCAACAATTTTCTCTTTGGCAGAAGCATTACCGATATTGATAATTTTTCCAAAGTGGGCGAAATAATCGAAGGAACGAAAGAAAGGGTTGCAAAATTAATAAAGTGTGATAAAGACCGGCTCGCTTTTTTTGACAGCACAACAACAGGTCTTAATCTGCTTGCACAGGGAATTAACTGGCAGCAGGGTGATAAGGTGCTCCTTACCGAAACTGAATTCCCTTCAAATATTTATCCGTTCCTTAATCTGCGCAGCAAAGGTGTTGAAGCTTATTATGTCAGAAATAAAAATGCGATTGTCACCGCCGATGATATAATTAATGCGGTAAAACCTGACACCAGACTTATTTATGTTAACGCTGTGCAGTTTCTTTCAGGATACCGGGCAGACCTGAAAAGAATCGGAAAATACTGCCGTGAAAATGAAATTATTTTTTGTGTTGAGGCATCGCAGGCAGTGGGAGCGGTACAGCTTAATGTGCATGAATCATGTATAGATTTTCTGACATGCGGATCAGAAAAATGGCTGATGGGGCTGCGCGGTTTATCATTCATGTATCTCACTCAGGAGCTGCAGAATAAATTTCCGGAGAAATTTGAGGGGTGGAGTTCTTTTGAAGATGCTCTCTCTCTCATCGATTTTGATCTCGGGGTCAAGAAATCTGCCGAATCGCTCCAGAGCGGCACTATCAGCGTAATAGGTGCAACCGCGTTAAGTGCGGCACTTGATCTTATGGAGACCTTCGGGTTAAGGGAAGCAGAAAATAATATCATCTCTAACTCACGCTATTTTATCAATGCTCTGGCAGAAAGGGGATTTAATTCGCCCCTGCTTTATGAGTATGATAAAAATATTGCCGGCATTGTATCATTCTATTCATCTCGTGCAAAAGAAATTTATAATATTCTCACCGGCCACAATGTAAGCTGCTCGCTCAGGGAGGGCTTTATAAGATTTTCACCTCATTTTTATAATTCAAAATCCGATATTGATAAAGTAATAGAAACCATTGACAAGGAACTGCTCCAATGAAAACAAAAGTGACTGAATTCAACCTCTACCGCTCCGAAATGAATGACAGGATCCTTAATTCCGGATTCAGGGATTTTAATAAGTTTTTTGCTCTTGATAATAAGGCTTATGCCGAGGGCGCACTCCCTGCTAAAACAAAGGAACTGATGGGCCTTACCGCTTCAATGGTGCTGAGATGCAATGACTGTATATTCTATCATATCGAAAGATCAATTATGGAAGGGGCGACAAAGGAAGAGCTTCACGAAACTTTTAATGTTGCGCTGATTGTAGGGGGATCCATTGTTATTCCTCATCTCAGAAAGGCTTTTGAGTTTATGGATGAGGTATTTGAGGCGAGAAACGGTAAGTGACAGTGCCATCAGCCCGCCGCGGCGGGACAGTGTGCAACAGTGACATCAGAAAGAGGATTTGCGAAATGTTGAAAGATATTCAACTATGAGAGCAGATTAGTTTACAATAAAAGCCGGGTTTAGCCCGGCTTTACTTTTAAAATGAATATTCTGTGAGGGTTCTGCGAACCTTGTACTGATTTGTAAACAGATTAGTTATATCACCACCTATAAATCCGAAGAGAACAGAATCTCCTTCCAGCTTTACAAGACCGATATTTTCACTGAACCAGCCTGAACCGTTAAAAGTGAATTGAACAGGTGTTCCCCCTTGCTGCTGCGGAGGAATTGTGATTCTGAGTGTATAATTTACTTTTCTTGTCCTGATATCTCTTCCGGTTCCGTTCAGATTCATAAACAGAGTTTCTTCATTGCCGTATTCGGCAGTGAGACTGATGACAGAAAAGATTCCGGCAATAAATTTGTATGCATTCCAGTTTCTTCCCGTTATGGGGGGAGCGGTGAGTGCTGATATTTCTCCGTCAACAGTTGTGAACCTCTTCAGTGTATCAGGAATTAAAGCGCCAAGACCGGTTGTGTCAATGAAATAATAAATTCCGGCGTTTGTTTTTCTGATGTATGTCCGGTTTACTATTGTCTCTGAGGTAAGAACTAATGAATCTGACATAGTTGTGTATACTGTGTTCAGAAAGCTTGCTGTATCCCTGAGGCTCACATGAGCCTTGCCGATTGCAAAAGGATTACCGGCAGCATCAAGCGAATCAACATTGTAAACAAAACTGCTTCCCTTCACAAGAGGGAATAAATCAGGATATGATTCAGGATCAGGCTGATAAAGCCTTTCTTTACAGCCTGTTAACACTATCGCTGCAAAAATTATAACTGATAAAATCTGAATATGTCTCATAAAATCGTAATCAAATGGTTTCTTATCTTTTCAAAAGCTTTTCGTCTGTGACTTATACTGTTCTTAACATTCAACTCAAGTTCTGCATTTGTTAGTTCAAAACCTTCCGGCATGAAGACAGGATCATACCCGAATCCGTTGCTCCCTCTGGGATCTGATATAATCATTCCTTCCATGGTTCCTGTTTCGCAAAAGCGGGTATCACTGCTCACAAATGCGGCTGCACATACAAACCTTGCGGCCTGGGGAAACCCGAAGGGAAGCAATTCTCTTAAGAGTTTCTCAAGATTTTCTTTGTCGCCTTTAGTTTTACCTGCATAACGTGCTGAATAAATTCCCGGAGCTCCGTTAAGGATATCCACCTCAAGTCCTGAATCATCAGCTATAACCGGAATATCAAAAAGATGCTGAACGGCATCAGCCTTAAGGAAAGCATTTGCCTCAAACGTGGAACCTGTTTCCTCAATTTCAGGGATGGCAGGAAAGTCTGAAAGCGAAAGAATCTCAAGTCCGGGTATATCCAGAATTTCTTTTATTTCCCTGAGTTTGCCCTTATTGGTGGTGGCGAAAAGTATTTTCTTATCCATATTGAACCGGTTTTTATCAGACCCTTGCTATCACAACCTGGACAGTACCGAATGTAAGGCTGTGAACATCAACCTTGCTGAACCCGCTTTCGAGGAATATTTTTTTCAGATCGACATTGCGGTCAAACTCCTCAACAGAATCGGGCAGGTAATTGTATGCGCTTGAGTGGCCTGAAAAGATTTTCCCCACCAAAGGGAGTATCACCTTGAAATAGAACCTGTATACGAGTTTGATCAGAGGATTGGTCGGCATTCTGAATTCCAGAATAGTTGCCTTGCCGCCGGGTGTAAGAACCCGGCTGAACTCCCTGAATGCAAGAGGGATATCATAAAAATTTCTCACTCCGAATGCCACAGTAATATTTGTTACAGAAGCCGGTTTCACGGGCATATGCTCTGCTGCAGTCTGAAATTCTTTGCCCCTGATCCACTCAGCCTTTTTATCAAATATTGAAAGCATATTGAATGAAAAATCGGCGCCGTATATTTTTTTAACGCCATGTTTTTTAGCTTCAATTGCGAAATCACCGGTGCCGCAGGCAACATCAAGCAGAACTGTATTTGAATTAAGGCCGGTGAGCTTTATGGCCTTTTTACGCCAGTAGTAATCAATTCCGAAGCTGAGCAGATGATTAAGGAAATCATAGCTGCGCGCAATGGAATCAAACATTTTTCTTACTTCGTGTTTCTTTTCGTTTTCGCTGAATGTATATCTGGATTGTTTCATCATCACTAAATATTAAACTGTATCTAAAATTAACCCGTGGTGCGCTTCAAAAGTTCGTCACTTACATAATTTGATAAATCAGCAAACTGCTGAACGGTGAGCTGCTCTGCTCTCAGACCTGTATCAACGGGAATGGAAGTTATTCCGAAATCACGTATCAGTTCATCAAGCAGGGAGTTTCTGAGCGTCTTTCTTCTTTTCCCGAAGGCGGCTTTTACAACTTTTCTGAATATAGCAAAATCATTCACAACCGGTTTATCACCGCCAAATGATATGCTTATCACCGCCGAATCAACATTCGGCTTCGGATAAAAAACGGTAGGAGGAATCTTAAACATAAGTTTAATATCAGCCACCGCACCCAGAATCACGCTGAGAATTCCATAATCCTTATTGCCTGAAGAAGCAGCAAGCCTTCTGGCAACCTCATACTGGACCATAAGGGTTGCATCAGAAACGATATCACGGTTCTCAATAAGACGAAAAATAATGGGGGAAGTTATATTGTACGGTATGTTTCCTATTACCCTCATTTTGCCGCCCGGCGGAGGTATCTGCCTGATATCGGCTTTCAGAACATCCTCATTCAGAAAGGAAACCTGCGGAAATCTTTCCTTCAGTTCATCTATGACACGGGTGTCAATCTCAATGCATGTAAGGCTGCCTGCCACTGCTGCAATGCCTTCGGTAATGGCTCCCTGTCCCGGCCCGATCTCAAGTACGGTATCAGCCGGCTGCGGATTAAAACCTGCAATGATTTTATTAATTGTATTACGGTCGCGGAGGTAATTCTGACCAAATTTTTTGAGGGGTTTAACCAATTTTTGAAGTCTCTCTGTACTGAAGCGGGAATTTTTTATATTACTGTACTTAATGTTTAAAAATCTTTCTACAAACTTACTCAAATAGATTCCCCCATCAAAGAAAGGCAGGTATTTGTGGCTTCAAAATATATAGCGAGTGTTGATATAGGCGGAACTAAGATACTCGGGGCTATTCTTAACACAGAAGAGGGAATAGTATACAGATACAAGAGGCCCTCGGTGGCAAATGCCGGTGATCAGGCTTTTATTATGGATCTTGCGGATTTCATCAATCAGCTCATGGAAGATTCAGGTGTGGGTGAAGACAATATTGCAGGCATCACACTGGGTGTTCCGGGATCTGTTGATATCGAAAACGGAATTATCGGGATGGCACCGAATCTCGGACTTGTAAACTTTCCGATTGCAGATGAACTTAAAAGAAGAACACACCATGAAGTGTTCATTGAAAATGATGTTAATATAGCTGCCCTGGGAATTCATAACTTTGGAGTTGCTCAGGGGAGAAAAAATGTTCTTGTTGTTTTTGTGGGAACCGGTATCGGCGGCGGTATGATAATAGACGGCAAACTTTACCGCGGTGCCAGCTCAATGGCGGGTGAAATCGGCCATATGCACATCAGAACAAACGGACCTTTATGCGGCTGCGGAAAACACGGATGTTTTGAAGCTGTTGCCAGCAGAACCGCTATTGTAAGGGATATCACAACCCTTATCAAAAAAGGTAAAAGCAGTGTTCTTAAAGAGAAGCTTGACCAGGGCAAACCAATTAAGAGCAAGGCAATTTCCTCGGCGATTGAAGGCGGTGATAAAGTGGCCAAAAAAGTCATGAGCCACGCCTGCGAGGTAATCGGCACAACGGTTGCTTCAATAAATAATCTGATGAACTTTGAGATGGTTGTTTTCGGAGGCGGCGTTCTTGAGGCAAACGAAAATTATATGCTGCCTAAAATCAAAAAATCATTCTTACAGCATTCATTGCCAGACGCTGCAAAGGTTGTGGATGTTGTGGGCACCAGACTGAGAGACGATGCACCATTATACGGCGGTATCCCCCTCATAAAAGAATACCTTGGCATTGATTTATAATTGAATTTTTACAGGGTTGCGGTGATTGCCGCAATCCTTCCCCTTCCTGTAGTCATACTCCGGTGAGACACTTGATTGTGTTTTAACCTGAATCTGACTATCTTATAAACTTATTTTAATATCCGGAGAGAGTGTATGAATATTTCGATGATTGAGCCAAGAAAGCTTGAGGAACTCTTTAAAGCCTGGGAGCTTCTTTCCTCCTCACTGAGTTATGAGGAGATTCTGAATATCACACTCACACAGGTATGTAAACTACTGAATGCCGAAGCAGCTTCCATCTTTCTGTGGGACGCCATGGAAAATGAACTCTTCCTTAAGACCTCCACGAATCTCAGTCCTGAAGAAGCCAGAAAGATACGGGTACCCCTCGGCAAAGGGATTGTGGGTTATGTGGCTCACTCCGGGGTGCATCTCAATATTGTTGATGCTGCAAAGGATGAGAGATTTTATAAAGACATTGATAAACTCACAGGTTTTCAGACAAAGGCAATTCTTACAGTGCCGCTTAAAGTGGAAGATAAACTTGTGGGGGCTGTTCAGCTTATAAATAAAAATGACGGAACCTCATTTACCGAAGAGGATATAGCCCTGCTGATTCAGTTCTCACGGCTCACCAGTATCATCTTTGATAAAGCACAGATGCATGAAGAGATACTGCAGAAGAGACTGATTGAATATGACCTCTCACTTGCGCACTCACTTCAGATGAAACTGCTGCCGAGCCAGCCTTTGCAGAAATACGGGATCACGGTAGAAGGATATTATAAGGCTGCAAAATTTGTGGGTGGTGACTATTTTGATTATGTGGCAATGCCGGGTGAAAAGGTTTTTTTCACGATAGGTGATATCTCCGGTAAAGGCCCCGATGCATCACTCCTGATGTCGGGGGTTAAAGCATTCCTGTATGCTTATCTTCAGATGGATAAAAACGTGGAGGAGATTGCGCTCAATCTGAACCGCTATTTCGAGGAGAATTCTCCTGCGGAGAAATTCCTCACGGTTTTCATGGGTATTTATGACCGTGCCACTTCAAGAATTGTTTATGTTAACGCGGGGCATGAATCACCCATCCTGATGAAGAAAAACGGTGAACTGCGGATGCTGGAGGCAAACTGCCTTATACTTGGTGCGTTCTCATTCTGGCAGAGTACGATTACTGAAATAGCTTTTGAGCCCGGTGATGTGATTCTGGCCTATACAGATGGTATTTCGGAGGCGATGAATGAATCGGATGAGCTGTTCGGGTATGAGCGCATTGACAGGTTCATGGAGGAGCACATCGGGAAACCTGAAACCATTGTTAAAGATCTCCCGCCTGCCGTGAAAGCTCACTGCGGCAATGCGCAGCAAAGCGATGATATCAGTTTCCTGGTCATCTACAGGGAAGCGTGATCGTTGTTCATTGATCGCAGTTCGTTGCACGTTGTTCGTTGTTCGTTGAAAAAGGCAGCATAAATGAAGTTGTACGCCGCCTGAGCCTGAAACTTATTTAATTCAAGTGTTCATATCAATGGGTGCTATCAGTTGTCTTTTAACTGATGAATCCCGTGTTGACTGATCTGTCACCTCACCCGCCCGGGGTGAACCGTATCCTGCTTCCTGTTTCCTGTATCCTGTTTTCTGCATTTCACAGCCGAAAAGCATTTCGGTAGTGTGTAACCGGCATAATGAAACTGTTTCTCGTTTCCTGTTCCCAGTTTCCAGAAGCAAGCCATACCCGTCATACCACCATACTTCTTGTTTCCTGTTCACCACTCACTACTCACTGCTCACTGTTCTTGCTTCCTGCTTCCCGCATCCTGTTTCCTGCTTCCTGTTTCCTTCATTCTGTCATACTGATTCTGGGACAGAAGAGTACCGGTGAAGAAAAACAATGAGAGGATTAAATAGTGTATTGTCATCATTTGTATTGTCCTGTTTGA
>JABWCA010000191.1 GCA_013359345.1 Ignavibacteriaceae bacterium | reverse complement strand
GGTGAAACCGAGTTATCGGCATACTGCACTCCCGAGTGAGCGGCAGAAAGCGCGATAAATCCCTCAGGGAGAGTGTAATTCAGTGCAGAATTAATGATAAGTTCAGGCGCACCGGCTATATAATTTCCATCCCTTTTCAGGGGTGTCCCGTTAAATCCGTACTCTGTGAAACTTATGTAACGGTTCCTGCTCCAGTTCAGATTGAACTGAAAGTCCAGGCGGGAAATTATATTCACCGCACTTTCAATCTCCAGCCCGATGTGCTCAGTGCCTGAGGCATTGCCCACCCTCGGCTGCCCGAAAATATCAAGTCCTCCTGATGGTACAATCTCATCTGTAAAACTCATCCGGTAGATATTAGCATTAAGCATCAGCCTTTCATTCTGATATCTGATACCGGCCTCAATATTAAATAATTTTTCCGGCTTTACAATCGGCTTGTCATAATTATAGCTGCCGTCTCCATTCTGTTCAAACTGAGGCGTGACACCCCAGCTGGCCGATTCAGCTTCATAAAGGTTCTTTAACGGAGGTTCTCTCATCGTGAATGCCATGTTGCCGTATAAAGAGAGATTGCCGTTCATTGCATAGACAAATCCTGCCTGAGGGTTAACAAAGGTATAGTTTACGGTAAAATCATTACCTGCAAACTTTTCTTCAAAAATCCGGTACCGCTGTGCAATAATCTGCAGGTTACCCTGAATCTTCAGCTTTTCAGTCACTGCATAATTCTGAAGCAGGAAGAATGACAGAATATCTTTACCCCCTTTGTAATCATAAAATCGTTTATCCCCTTTTTCACCAACCACATTTTCAGGCAGTCCCGTACCCCTCTCAATCCTGCCCCAGTGCTGAGATCTGTGGGTTCTGAGCTCAAGTCCGGCCGATCCGCTGTATCTCCCAAGATCGAAATCGAGCCTGGGCAGCCATCCATACTGATCATTATCAACAAAAGCCCGCATCATTACGTCAGCGGGAATAGTGACTGAGGTATCGAGCCTGAAATAATCATTGCTGCCCCATGAGGCATCAAAATCAAAAAATCCGTCGCCGGAGAAATAGTAAACTGTGTTATTCAGTTTAAGTTTGTCACTAAGAAAGTAATCATGCGTGATGCTCACCTGAGGTGAGGTGAGGAATTCCCGATCGGCAGAAAACTTTCCGTAATTATATTTTCTCAGGTTTTCATCGTTGTTATAGCTTTTGGGTATGCCGTAAAACGCAAGTCCGTCTTCCTGAGGTCCCCCGAAGAAATTAAGCTTAACCGACTGTTTTGAATCGAAATAGATACCGCTGAAATAAAACCGGCGGAACTTAGCCCAGCTCCAGTCACGGTATCCGTCAGATGATGTTTCGGAGACTCTCAGCATAAACGCCAGATGATTGGCAAGCAGACCTGACTCGGCCTGAACAGAAATTGTGCTCGTATTGAAAGTGCCGAGACCTTTTTCAACTTTTATACCGGGCACTGATGAAGGTGTTCTTGTAAGAAGGTTTACCGATCCGCCAATTGAAGGCGGCCCGTATATGGCCGTTCCCGTACCTCTCTGAATCTGAATATCCTCAAGCGCGTGTGAAAGCTCAAAGAAATTGATCCAGTAAACACTGTGATCCTCAGGGTCATTCTGAGGCACACCGTTTATAAGCACCGATACCCTCCTCTGATCAAATCCTCTTATTCTGATGTAATTATATCCGATCCCGTTCCCGCTCTCAGAATAAAATGTTGTGGCAGGGAGTGTGCTCAATACCGACGGGATATCTTTTATTATACTCTTTTTCTCGAGATCCTCACGGCTGATGTTAGAAACAGTAACGGGTGATTCTTTTATATCCCAGCGTGCCGCTGAAACCGTAACCTCCGGAACCCGTATAATCTCCCTGGCAAGCGCTGCATTTATAACAGCTGCCTTACCTGATTCAACTGTGGCTTCAAAATTCTCTTTCCGGTATCCGGTGAACTGAACCGTTATTATATAACTGCCGGGTGATACCTCTTCTATCACTCCCCGCCCTGCTTTATCTGTTATACAGAACAGCGGAGTCTTTTCAACCTTCACCACCGCGCCTGCAAGCAGACTGCCGTCCGATTTATCGGATACTTTGATCTGAACAGATCCGGGTATCTGAGCATTGAGCGGTATTATCAGAAAAATAATAAGTAGTAAAAAATGCCTGAACATTTCTGCCTTTCTTTAAAATAAAAAAGCCGTTTCACCAGGGGTAAAACGGCTATGAAAAATAAGTACGGGATTATATGTTTTCCTACGCCGGTATTATCCGGATCAGGTAAAAGGGTATCATCTCAGCCATCTGGGGCACCCCTAACATATTAATTATAAATTAATATCTTAGCAGAATTTTTAAGAACGTGAGTTAAAGTTAAATCTTAATTATTTAATTGTCAACTGCTGGTTAGGTTTAATTTTATCTGAAGAAAGATTATTCATCTTCTTGATATTATCAACCGTTGTGCCATACAGTTTGGCTATTGCAAAAAGTGATTCGCCTGATTTAACTTTGTGGACTATCCTGTTATTGTTAGAAACCTTGCCGTTATCCTTTTGGGTGGAGTTATTAACGGTGGTGTTCTGATTATTGCTGTTTCCTGATGATTTTCCTGAAACAACCAGTGTCTGACCTATATTGATTCTGTCGGATGAAAGATTATTCCATTTCTTAAGATCATCAACTGAAACGTTGAACTTTGAAGCAACATTCTGGAGAACATCACCCTTCTGCACGGTGTATTTATTGCCCGATGCACCTGATGATGAACCTGTCTTGGTGTTTGATGCAGATTTATTTGTGGCATCATTGCTTCCGGCGCTTCCGTAAACTTTAAGCTTCTGGCCTGCCAGAATATTATCTGAACTCAGGTTGTTCCATTTTTTCAGGTTTTCAACAGTGACATTATACTTTTTAGCGATTGTTGCAAGAACTTCGCCTGAAGCCACCTGATGGTACCCGAGCGCAGCATTGTTTCTTGTGGTGTTATCACCAAGCGAGTAGTTCTGATCTTTAGCATAAAGGATCAGTTTTTCGCCGGCCATAATCTTATCATTAAATTTTGAGTTCCATGATTTGATCTGTGTGATTGAAGTACCGAATTTTTCTGCAATTCCGCCAAGGGTTTCACCCGGTTTTACACTGTATACAAACTGCTTCAGCTCGCTGTTGTTATTGGCTGCAAAATTGTAAGTGGGCTGCGATGATGTTGCAGAATAGTTGCCTGCAGGGTTGATCTGAAGTGTCTGACCCGCATAAATAAAATCATTGGAAAGATTATTCCATGCTTTTATCTGGTAAACACTCACATTGTATTTGGCTGCAATTGTTGCAAGAGTCTCACCAAACTGGATTCTGTGGGCAACGTTGCCTGTGGTGACATTTGAGTTAACCGCATTGCCAACATTTGAGTTGTTTGCGGCAACTGTTTTAACCTGTGAACTCTGCTTGTCAAGCGAAGCATAGTATTCAGATTTTTCTTTCGGAACAAATACCTTCAGCTGCTGACCAACTTTAATGCCTTCTGTGTATGGAATGTCGTTCCAGTTTCTGATATCAGAAACCCTTACATTAAACATTTCAGCAATCTTGATGAGCGATTCTTTTGATTTAACGGTATACAGAACGTCAACTTTATCTGTGGGAGTTAAAGTTGTCGTGTTAGTGTTTTCCGGCTTATTGTTAATTTCGCTGGTGAAATTTGCGTAAGGTGATACATATCCGGGGTCATTTGATGAAGCAGGTTTTGATTCATCAGTGCTTCTGTCAACAGATGCAACTGCTGTTCCCTGATTGGGGATCTTAAGGTTCATACCAGTTCTTAAACCCGCTCTTGGAGATATGTTGTTAGCATCAGCAAGATCTTCAACCTTCACTCCGTATTTTGAAGCTATTGAATAAAGGTTTTCACCATTCTTAACGGTATGGCTTGCAAATGCGTTCTGTGTCGTCTGGGGAGCTGTGTTTAATCTTGCTGCAAAGTCATTGAGTTTTCCTTTGGGAACTCTCAAGGTGTATCCTCCCGGCATGTTCGGCGGGGTTACATTCTGAATAAGTTCAGGATTGAGCTCTTTGATTGCTGCAAGTTCAACACCCGTGTTTGCTGCTAAATATGTAAGATCAACCGAGCCGTTAACCGTTATGGATTCATACTCAAAAGGATCTTCATATTTAATATCTGTGAAGCCATATTTTTCCTTGTTCATGGCAACCACACATACCGCTATATAAGCAGGCACATAGTTTCTGGTTTCCTGCGGAAGGAAGTTTATGATTTCCCAGTAATTGTTTGAATTTGCTCTTTTCATTGCACGGGTTATTCTTCCTTCACCCGCATTGTATGAGGCAAGCGCCAGATACCAGTCGCCAAGATTATTGTAAAGATCTCTCAGGTGTCTTGCGGCAGCTCTGGTGGCTTTGTAAGGATCGCATCTTTCATCCATATAGAAGTTAACCTGCAGACCATACTTTGCGCCGGTGGCTTTCATAAACTGCCACAGGCCCACTGCTCCTGCCCATGAACGGGCGGTGGGATTAAGTCCGCTTTCTATTACTGAAAGATATGCCAGCTGACGGGGAACTTTCTCTTCATCAAAGATGGGAAGATAAATATTAAAGAATTTGTTTGTCTTTCCGAGCCAGGCTTCCATGAATCTTCTGCCCTTGCCGTTTGAATAGAATTCAATCCATTTTTCGACTGCGGGATTAATTTCAAGGGGGATTTCGGTGTTAATGATGGTGGCCTGTTTGAGGTCTTCCTCATTAATTGCGACTTCAAAATCTTTAGAATTTTTTCCGAACAACTCTTCGTAAGCAGTAAATGCCACTCCCTCCGGAATTTCGGTGAGACCGTCAATATACTTTTTATAATCATCGATAATAGACGCAGAAAGCTCATTGTATGAGATATTCTGATCTATCCCGGGATAGTAACTGAGGTTGTTTATTATTCTGAGAGAGTTTTCGTAGTTATTTATTGCTTCAATCTGGTCATTAACAGCCTGTTTCTGAAGAGCTGTGAGATAACTCTGACGTGCCTGTTCAAGTAATTCTAAAACAATTTCGCCTTTGTCAGCTGAAACAACTATTATCGTGTCCTGATTATTTTCAGATTTCGCGACTTCCGTATTGACCCCACATGATGTAAGTGCAAATGAGGCCAGTACCAAAGCCGGAAGTGTAATCAGTAACTTTTTTGACATTATACCTCCGGTTTATACAAGAACGATAGAAAATATTTATCCAATAAATTCCATTAGATAAATATAAAGATTAAAAAGTTTCTTTACAAAGGAATATTCGAATGCTTTTTACGCGGATTTTTATCAACTTTAGTTTTCAGAAGCGCAAAAGCCTTCGCAAGCCTTATCCTTGTTTCAGACGGGCTTATGACATCATCAATATAGCCTCTCTCTGCTGCAACAAAGGGATTGGCAAATTTTTCAGTGTATTCTGTTGTTTTCTTTGCAAGCATCTCTTCAGGATTCTCAGAACTCATTATTTCTTTCCTGAAAATAATCTCAACCGCGCCCTTGGGACCCATAACCGCAATCTCTGCCGAAGGCCATGCAAAGTTAAAATCACCCCGTATGTGTTTGGAGTTCATAACATCGTAAGCACCGCCGTAAGCCTTTCTGGTTATTACAGTTACCTTTGGCACAGTTGCCTCGCAGAATGCAAAAAGTAATTTTGCACCATGCTTTATTATACCATTCCATTCCTGATCTGTTCCCGGCAGAAATCCCGGCACATCTTCAAGCACAAGAAGGGGTATACTGAATGAATCGCAGAATCTTACAAAACGGGCTGCTTTTGTTGAAGCATTAATATCAAGCACACCGGCAAGCACCATCGGCTGATTGGCAATAACCCCAACCGAAATTCCGTTTATCCTGCAGAATCCGCAGATAATGTTTTCTGCAAAAGTTGCCTGAACCTCCATGAAATCACCCTCATCAACGAGAAGTTTTATCACCTCTTTCATATCATAGGGTTTGTTGGAATTATCGGGTACAATTTTATCAAGTTCAGGAACCGGTTTGAGTGAATCGGGAGAGCTTTTAAGGTCTTTCACCCTGTCCCTCCAGTTAAGGGGGATATAGCTCATCAGCTTCCTTACATTAAGCAGTGTTTCAACTTCGTTATCAAAAGCAAAATGGGCAACCCCGCTCCTTGATGAATGGGTTTCAGCACCGCCAAGCTCTTCAAATGACACATCTTCATGCGTAACGGTTTTAACAACGTTGGGGCCTGTCACAAACATGTAGCTCGTGTTTTTCACCATGAATATAAAATCGGTAATGGCTGGTGAATAAACGGCGCCTCCCGCACAGGGACCCAGCACAACAGAGATCTGAGGAATAACCCCCGAGGCAAGTGTGTTCCTTAAGAAAATATCAGCATAGCCGCCCAGTGAGTTCACCCCCTCCTGAATCCTTGCACCGCCAGAATCATTGAGTCCGATAACAGGCACCCCTATTTTCATCGCCATATCCATTATCTTGCAGATTTTTTCGGCATTTGTCTCAGAAAGTGAACCGCCGAAAACCGTAAAATCCTGACTGAAAACAGCAACGCTTCTGCCTTCAATCTTTCCGAATCCGGTTACAACTCCGTCACCTGCAAAGGATTGTTTTTCGAGTCCGAAATCACGGCAGCGGTGACGGACAAACATATCAATTTCCTCAAAACTCCCCTCATCGCAAAGGAGCTCAATCCTCTCTCTGGCTGAAAGCTTCCCTTTTTCATGCTGCTGTCTGATTCTTTCCTCGCCGCCTCCGGCAAGAGCTTCTTTTCTGAGTTCCGAAAGTTTTTTAATTTTTTTCTGCATTAATTCTTTTTAAATTTGGTTGTATATTTCCCGGGCGGTGTTTCCGGATTAATAACTATGGTGACTATCAGAGTTTATTTATTGAGACGCGATTAAAGAAATTAAAGTCAACTTTTCTTTAATGTATTATGTAAATTACGGATTTCCATGTATATAAAAAAGTTTCTGTTTACCGTTTTTCTCCTGTTGTCAGTCCAGTCTGTTTCAGCTCAGAAGTTTGTATATAACGGATCGATAGGCAAATTCTCAAACGCCACCGCATTTTCATTTTCTCCCTCGGGATTTATTTACGTTGCCGATGATGACTCAGATGAGATTATTATGCTTGATACTCTTGGCAATGTTATAAAAAACGTATCAGATTTTGGCTGGGGATCTTCCTCTTATTTCACTCCTTCATCCGTTTTCTGCACCAATACTTTTATAGTTTATGTGTCAGATTTTTACAACGATAAAATCTACAAGCTTGATAAAGATCTTAATATCCTCGCATCAATTGAGGGTGCCTCCCTTATTGGCACAGATATAAAGTTTGCCCGGCCCGTGGGTGTGGTTACGTCCGATTTCGGGGATCTCTTTATTCTCGATTCAGACTATAAACAGATACTCAAATTCGACTATTTCGGAAATTTCAGCCTTCATTTCGGCGGATTTGACAAGGGACTTAATGCAGTAACCAACCCGAAAGGGATGGCAGTATCGGAAGACCAGATGCTCGTGATACTCGATAATAATGCACTGCTGATTTATGATACATTCGGGAACAGCTTTGGCAAGTATCCTCTTTTTGAGAACTTCATATCTGTGAATTCTTACGGCAAGATCATGACGCTGACTGCACATGACAAAATTCATATAAACCGCTCTTCTTCAGATAAAACCGGCTTCAGGGAGGCCG
>JABWCA010000190.1 GCA_013359345.1 Ignavibacteriaceae bacterium | reverse complement strand
ATTCCGGGTTTTAAATTTTTCGAAAGGTTTGTGTAGTCGTGACGTGGCATAAAATTAAGACCCGGCAGGTTAAGTCTGTATGTGTGCTTATATTTATGGGGTAACGCCTGATTCAAATAAAACCAGCCGGGTCGTTGGCACCCGTTTTTGAGGTTAACCTTTAAAGTTCGCCTCTTTAGTTTTTCCCAGGTATAGTGCTTAGCAAAGACCCCGGCACTACACATGACGAATTAAAAAATTTTTCGTGATCATTCGCTCAATTCGTGTTTTTCGTGGTTCTCCTTTTTATGCTGCTGTTTGGATCCTGTTTCCCGGTTTCCTGGTTCCTGTTTTCAAATCCGCGTTCCCTTGTCTTGCTGCTAACAAAGAACCCCGGCACTACGAACCAAGAACTGAGAACAAAAAAAAAGCCGGTACCCCGCAAAAGGCACCGGCTAATAGTTACTTCAGATAATCTGATTGTTACGCGTTTACGGGGATCTCCACCTTAAGCGTCCAACCGAATTTATCCTCAACTTTACCTCTTTGTATGGCAGTAAGGTGATCAAACAGCTTCTGTGCAAGCGGACCAATTTCTCCTCCGCTCACCTGGAGAGTTCTGTCTTTGTACTTCAGCTCACCAACCGACGATATAACCGCGGCTGTTCCTGAGCCAAACACTTCCTTAACATTGCCTTTGTCATATTCAGCCATGAATTCATCAATGCTTATCTGACGCTCGGTAACCGTCATTCCCCAGTCTCTGAGGATATCGATAACTGAGAGTCTGGTTATTCCGGGAAGAATGCCGCCTGTAAGTTTGGGAGTGATAACTTCATCGCCGATCTGAATGAAAATATTCATCGTGCCGACTTCCTCAATGTACTTCAGCTCAACTGCGTCAAGCCAGAGAACCTGAGTGTAGCCCTGTTTCCTTGCTATTTCGGCACCGAGCATGCTCGCAGCATAATTTGCAGCGGTTTTGCACTCGCCAAGGCCTTTGCGCACGGCTCTCACATAGTCATCCTGAATCAGAATCTTTACAGGTTTGAATCCTTCGGGGTAATATGCACCAACGGGTGAAAGCATTACAAACATCTTATAATCTGCCGATGGCCTTACGCCCAGAAAAGGATCTGAACCAACCATGAAAGGCCTTACATATAATGTATCCGAATTATTTCTCGGCACCCAGTCTTTATCAATCCTTACCAGTTCTTTAGTTGCCTCAACCATGAAATCGATATCAACTTCAGGCATGCAGAGTCTTCTTGCCGAATTGTTTAAGCGCTGATAGTTCTTTTCGGGTCTGAATAAAAGAATGTCACCGTTTTCGCCGTAATATGCTTTTAATCCTTCAAATATAGTCTGTCCGTAATGTATAAACGTCGTAGCGGGATGTAACGATAAGTTGCGAAGGGGCATAATCTTAGCATCATGCCATCCTTTTGCAGGAGAGTAATCCATTACAAAAATATGGTCAGTAAAGTACTTGCCGAAACCGAGGTTCTCTGCAAGCACTACGGGTTCTTCTCTTTCGAGAATCTCATAGGCGATTTTTTCCATAATGGGAACCCTTTCTTTTTAGTTAATACGGGTTAAATTGACTTTCAAAATAATAATAAATTACGAGAGTTGAAAATTAAAAAGGATGAATAAACAGGAGTAATTTTTCAGAATGCGTTTTAATTATTTAAACGCGATTTCAGTTCGTGGCTGAAATTCAGGGTATCAGATTTGAGTCTTGAAAAATCAGAGATTGCTTCTTCCGAAAGGTTCTGGAGAAAGTCAGAAACATGATTTTCACTCCCCGTGAGATCCCTCAGAGTGGTTCTGCTCAGCACACTGTCAAGAACATTCTGTATGATTCTCCAGAGAGATCTTACCGAACAGTTAATGTCATGCGTGCAGATGTTTTCAGTGCCTGAATAATCTGTGCAGAATGAATTGTCAAAAAGTTTCCCGCCGAGCTGATTAAGCACATCACTGATGATTATTTCCTCGGGCTTCATCCTGAGTTTATAGCCGCCGAGCTGGCCTCTCTCACTCTCAATGAACCCGCCGAGTCTCAGTATTCTGAGTATTTTTGCGGTGTTGGCCTGTGAAAGACCCTCAAGCGCGCTGATCTCCGGAATAGTAAGTCCGTTCTCGCTATCGGCTTTTGCAATTCTGAGCAAACATCTTAAACCGTATTCTTCCTGGGCACTGAACTTCATATATCTCTTATTCTTTATTCATTCATTCTTAATGCGGATAACACCTGATAAAAAAGAAGAAGGCTGCCGCCGCTTGCCAAATAGCGCGGCAGCAGCAATTCCTCTTAAAACAGTTTTTTATCCCTGATAGAGGGGAATCTTTGAGCCGCACATACGGGCTCTTTTCACACTGTCAAAGTGCTCTGCAGGAACCGAAGGACCTTTTTTGCTGCAGGCTTTATTGAACACTTTTACAAGCTGGGCTGCAATCTGGTCTGCACTTCTGCCTTCAATATCAAATCTGGGCATGAAGTAAAGGAGTTCGCCGTTTTTGAAAAGACCCATGCTGGGTGATGACGGCGGGAAATCCTTTATGTAACTTCTCACCTGATCAACGGCATCTCTGTCCTGACCGGCAAACACAGTGGTGATTCTGTCGGGGATTATATCATTCTGCAATGCCAGAGAAACACCGGGTCTTGCCGAACCGGCTGCGCAGCCGCAAACTGAATTGATGACAACAAGCACTGTTTTATCATCGTTTACGTTTAATGCGGCATCAACTTCTTCGGGGGTTCTGAGCTCCTCAAAACCAACACCCAGAAGTTCATCTCTCATGGGCTGTACTGCCACCTCATCATACATTGGGGGGCGTTTAATGTTAAACATATCTTTAACCTTTTTTAAGTTTATGTCTGTTTGGTTTATAAAAATCCTAATTCAAGCTTTGCAATTTCGCTCATCATGTCTTTATCCCATGGCGGATCCCAGACGAGCTCTATTTTGACGCTTTTAAGACCCGGAACGTTCTTCAGCTTTGCTTCAACCTCACCGGGGAGTGAACCGGCCGCAGGGCACATGGGTGATGTAAGAGTCATGAGCACCACCAGGTTTGCCTCTCTGTCAAACTTCAGCTCGTAAATGAGTCCCAGTTCCCATATATCAACGGGTATTTCGGGATCATAACAGCTCTTGATCGTGGCAACAACTTTTTCCTGTAATTCCTGAAAGTTTATCTCTGACATTCTTATTCCGTTGATACAGTGTCTTTTTGATGAACCGCCGCATTCATTGTATGCCATGCAAGCGATGCGCATTTAACCCTGACGGGAAACTCCGAGATCCCCTTGAAGACCGCCAGCTTACCCATTGCCTCTATCTGATCTTCATCGGTGATATGGCCCGTAATGAGGTCATGAAACTCTTTGAATTTCTCTTCCGCTTCTTTAACCGGCTTGCCTTTGAGCACTTCGGTCATGATTGAAGCGCTTGATTTTGAAATTGCGCATCCGTTTCCCTGAAAAGCGATGTCAGCAACCCTCTCATTTTCGATTATCAGGTAAATATGAAGATGATCTCCGCACAAGGGATTAAGCCCCTCAGAGTGATGCGTGGGCTCTTCTATCTTCCTGAAGTTGCGCGGGTTTTTATTATGGTCTAAAATTACCTGCTGGTAAAGTTCGTTTAATTCTGAATTCATTATCCGAATACCTTAAATACTTTAAGAATTGCCTCTGCAAGGGCATCAATATCATCGGTGTTATTGTACATACCGAACGAAGCTCTTGCAACAGCGGGCACGTCAAATCTTCTCATAAGCGGCTGGGTGCATAAATGCCCCGTTCTCACTGCCACTCCCTCAACATCAAGGATTGTCCCGATATCATGCGGATGAATATTTTCAAGCACGAATGAGAATACGCTGCTTTTCTTTTCCGCCGTGCCTATTGGTGTAAGACCGGGGATTCCGAGAAGTTTTTTGTTTGCGTAATCAAGAAGGGCTGCTTCATGTTGTTTAATTGCCTGAAGCCCCACTCCCTTAACATAATCAATAGCATAGCCGAGACCGATACCGCCGGCAATGTGCGGAGTGCCTGCCTCAAATTTATAGGGAAGCTCATTGTATGTTGTTCTCTCAAAAGATACATACGATATCATATCACCGCCGCCCTGGTACGGGGGCATCTTCTCAAGAAGCTCTTTTTTGCCGTAGAGAACGCCTATACCGGTCGGGCCGTAAAGTTTGTGGCCTGAAAAGGTATAAAAATCTGCATCGAGCGCCCTTACATCAACTTCAAAATGCTGAACAGCCTGCGCACCGTCAATAAGAACGGGCACATTGTATTTATGCGCCTCCTCAATTATTTCCTTAACCGGATTTTCTGTACCGAGAGTGTTTGAGGCATGAACCACGGCAACCATTTTTGTTTTCTCATTCAGGAGCTTTTTATACTCTTCCATGATGAGTTCGCCGCGGTCATTGATCGGTATCACCCTCAGAACAGCCCCCTTCCGCTCACATAAAAGCTGCCAGGGCACTATGTTTGAGTGATGCTCCATATGGGTGATGATTATCTCATCCCCTTCATTAATGAACCTGTTTCCGTATGATGAAGCCACCAGGTTAACGCCTTCGGTGGTTCCCTTTACAAACACTATCTCCTTTTCGGATGAGGCATTTATGAAGTTCTTTACCTTGATCCTTGCATTCTCATACTCCTCTGTGGCGAGCTGACTTAAGTAGTGCACGCCCCTGTGAATATTAGAGTTCTGGAGACGGTAATAATGATCGATTTTTTCGATAACCTGAACGGGCTTGTGTGTGGTGGCGGCGCTATCAAGATAGACTAACTGCCTCCCCTTTACGGTCTGGTGCAGCGTGGGGAAATTTTCCCTGATCTTTGAAAAATCAGGAGCTGACGTTTTTATTTCTGATGTTAAAATTTCTGATTCCATCTGAATCTGCTTTATGCTCTGTAACTTGGAAAAAAAACGGAGCGGCAACTGCTCACCGCTCCTTATGAAAATCAGGCAAGCTTCTCTGCTATGAGCGCTTCAACCGACTCACGCACTTCATCAATGGTGATGTTCTGCACCGCGTCATCAGCAAATGCGTTAATCAGCATTGTTCTTGCAAGCTCGGGGCCTATGCCTCTTGATCTCAGGTAGTACAACTGCGATTCCTCAAGCTGGCCTATTGTGGCGCCGTGCGTGCATTTTACGTCATCCGCAAAAATCTCAAGCTGCGGCTTTGCGTCAATGTGCGCATCACTGCTCAGAAGAATCGTCTTGTTTTCCTGAAATGCGTTTGTTTTCTGGGCATCCTGACGGACATATATCTTACCGTTGAACACACCTCTCGACATGTCACCCAGAACTCCCTTGTAAAGCTCGTGGCTCTGGCAGTTCGGCATGGCGTGGTCAATGAGTGTATGATTATCAATAAGCTGTTTTCCGTGCCCTATGAATAATCCGTTAAAAGTCAGTTCACCGTACTGGTCATTGAACCTTCCGTTGATATCGTTTCTGGCAATTGCACTGCCAAAGCAGATATTGTAATTTTTCAGAACCGACTGCCTCTCAATATCAACCTCGGTTGTAGAGATATGATACGCTGAGGTGCTCTCATCCTGAATGAGAATATGCTCAAAATAACCGTTGGCATCAACAATGCTTTCTGTCACCTTGTTGGTGAAATAAACAGCACCTTCAACACCCTCATAAGCCTCAACCACTTTAACCTGGGCATTTTTACCGAGAATGTAGAGGTTTCTGGGGTTGATTGATACAGGAGCCTTATCACCGTTTACATAAATAACCTGAATATTCTTCTCAATGACCTTGCCATCCTGAAGATATATAAAAGCGCCGTCGCTCATCAGTGCGGTGTTAAGAGCGGTGAATATTCCGTCTTTGTGAGTGGCATATTTGCCGAGATATTTTTCAATCACTTCGGGATATTTTTTCAGCCCGGTCTTAAGGTTTCCTGCAAACACTCCCGGCTGATCAATTATATCCGAAAGATGCTCCTGGAAAATTCCGTTAAAGAATACCAGGTGGCAGAAGTTTTCGTCTGAATACTTTGATTTTTCGAGAATCGGCATTAAAAGCGCCTCATCTGCCGATGATGCCAGCTCAAAATTGAGATCGGCAAGCACGCTTACGTTGGTATATTTCCAGTCCTCGTCTTTCACGGTCGGGAACGAAGCCTCATGAAAACTCTGAAGCGCATCTTTCCTGAGCTGATGCACAGGGAGTTTGCTCTCGCCGTTGAGGCCGCTCTCAAACTTTGAGAATACCTGTGAAAAGCGGTCTTTAAATTGCATTACTTTTTCCATTTCTGTCAGTATCTCCGTCCCTTAAACAGCCATGAATTCATCAGTGTGCTCTTTCACCCAGTCATAACCTTTTTCTTCAAGGTAGAGGGCGAGGCTCTTATCACCTGATTTAATTATTCTGCCTTTATAGAGAACGTGCACAAAATCAGGCACTATGTAATCAAGCAGTCTCTGGTAGTGGGTAACCACAATGAATGATTTTTCGGGTGATCTTAAAACATTAACACCGTTGGCAACAACTTTAAGCGCATCTATGTCAAGACCTGAATCGGTTTCATCAAGTATGCCGAGCATGGGATCAAGAACTGCCATCTGGAAAATCTCGTTCCGTTTTTTCTCGCCGCCCGAAAAACCTTCGTTCACTGATCTGCTGAGAAGATCCTGAGGCATGTTAACCAGCTTCATCTTTGATTTGATCAGGTTAAGGAAATCCATTGAATCAAGCGGCTCTTCGCCCCTGTATTTTCTGATCTCGTTAAGCGCGTTTTTCAGCAGGTTGGTGTTTGATACTCCGGGAATCTCAACCGGGTACTGGAACGCCAGGAACACACCCTCCCTTGCCCTGTCTTCAGGGGCCATCTCGAGGAGGTTTTTGCCGTTCAGAAGCACTTCGCCTTCAAGAACTTCATACTCTTCCCTGCCTGCAAGAACGTTCGCCAGGGTGCTTTTTCCCGATCCGTTGGGACCCATGATTGCGTGGGTTTCACCTTTATTGATCGTTAAGTTGATACCTTTTAAGATCTCTTTGCCGTCAATTGCGGCTCTTAAATTTTTAATCTCTAATAACATTTCTTTCAAATTCCTTCAGTGGTTAAATTTCTGTTATCCTACGCTGCCTTCAAGGCTTAAGCTTAATAATTTTGTGGCTTCAACCGCAAACTCCATCGGGAGCTCCTTGAATACCTCTTTGCAGTATCCGTTAACAATCATGCTCACGGCATCCTCAGTTGAAAGTCCTCTCTGATTCAGATAAAATATCTGATCTTCGCCGATCTTTGAAGTGGTTGCTTCATGCTCAAGTTTAGCGGTCGGGTTATCAACCTCGAGATAAGGGAAAGTGTGCGCACCGCAGCGGTCGCCAATCAGAAGCGAATCGCACTGTGAGTGGTTTCTTGCGTTTTCGGCTTTCCTCCCAATTTTCACCAGTCCGCGGTAGGTATTATTGCTTACGCCTGCAGAAATACCTTTTGATACAATAGTGGAACGGGTATTTTTTCCGAGGTGAATCATTTTAGTGCCGGTATCGGCCTGCTGATGGTTGTTGGTAACTGCCACCGAGTAAAACTCTCCTATCGAGTTATCACCCTGAAGAATGCAGCTCGGGTATTTCCATGTAACCGCACTTCCGGTTTCGACCTGTGTCCATGAAATCTTTGAGTTGGCACCTTTGCAGATACCGCGCTTTGTAACAAAATTGTAGATACCTCCCTTACCGTCTTTATCGCCGGCGTACCAGTTCTGGATGGTCGAGTA